>JALUYN010000631.1 GCA_027012915.1 Cellvibrionaceae bacterium | reverse complement strand
GCCCGTGATTTTGTGGCTGATGGCACAGGGCTTGGGGCAGAAACTCAATCGCATGCGATGATATTCAACCTGTTGCATCTGGAAAATCCGGTTGAGCTATTAAGGGAAGCTTCCCGAGTATTGAAGCCAGGCGGAAAGCTATCAGTCATTCATTGGAGGAGTGACATTCCAACGCCGCGCGGTCCCGCACTGGATATTCGACCCACGCCGGAGCAGTGCAAGAGATGGATTAAGGACGCAGGCTTTTATCTGATCCGAGATGTGGACTTGTCTGAATGTTGCCAATTCCATTTTGGTGTTGTCGCGATGCTTTAACGACCAGATAAAAACGGGCTGGACATATTCACAGGAGGTATGATGCCAAAATATATTATTGAGCGAGAAATCCCCAACGCAGGCCAATTAGCGGCAAGTGATCTACAGAAAATATCACAAAAATCGTTTTCTGTATTATTGGGTATGGGGCCACAAATACAGTGGGTGGAAAGCTATGTAACCGATAATAAAGTGTATTGTATTTATGTTGCTCCCGATAAACAGAGCATTAGAACACACGCTGAACGAAGTGGATTTCCTGCTAACTCTATTGCTGAAATTATAAGAATGATTGACCCAACGACCGCTGAAGATAATGGGGAGGGCTAATCCTTATGGGAATTTAATGGGATGAAAAAAACTCATTAAATTAGATCGATCATTGCAAACCTACTTTTATACATTTAAGGAGTCATTATGACTGGTGCAACAAAACGAATTCTTGTGATTGGTGGCGGAATTGGCGGAACAATGACCGCCAATAGCTTGGTTAACAAATTTTATCCTGAAATTTTAACGGGTAAAATTGAGATTATGATGCTTTCAGACTCCCCCAATCATGAATATAAACCTGCGAATATGTATGTCGCATTTAATGCCTATCATCCACATGAGTTAATCCGTAAGCAACGCTCATTACTACGTCCAGAAATAGTTTTTCATGTGGATCCTGTAGAGGGGTTTGAATTTGAACAAAGCCGTGTCTGCTGTAAAAGTGGCAAACGGTATGAGTATGAATACCTTGTTATTTCAACTGGCTGTGTACCCAGTCCTGAACGTATTGAAGGGCTAAAAGAATCTGGCGATCATTTTTACCAAACCAAGCCAGCGCAACAACTTGCTCACAAGCTACGAACGATTAAAGAAGGGCGTATCTTTATTACGGTGAATTTTCCTAAAACACCTAACGTTCCTCATCAATGCGGTATTGCACCTATTGAAACAACATTAATGCTGGATGAATATTTACGTAAACGAGGTGTGCGCGACCAGATAGAGATTATTTACAGTTATCCAACGGTCTCTCAGCTTGTACGCAACTGCTTGTTTTTACAACAACCAACGTGTGATGTATTGCCTACTATTTTTGAAAGTAAAGATATTAAATATCAGCGCAGTTTTACTTTGGATAAGGTGGATCCTGATGCAAAAATAGCTTACTCAGAGGAAGGAGAATCGCAAGAATTTGATATTTTAATGGCAACGCCACCCATTCGTGCAGTTGACGCAGTGCTTCATTCGGGAAAATCAAAAGCACTAAATAATGAAGGCTGGTTACCCACTGATTTTGAAACATTGAAAATGCATGGTGCAGACAATGTTTATGTGATGGGGGATACGGTTGATTTACCCATTAGTAAAGCAGGTGGTTCGTGTCATAATCAGTCACCTATCATTGTAGAAAATATAGCGTCTGAAATTCGTCGAGGTTACACCTCAGCCATTTATGATGGCAAGGTAAAGGCTATTGCCCAAATGGGACTAGAAGCAGGTATGCCTCTCTGGTACGACTACCACAACGATGTACAAATTGCCCCACCCACCAAGCTCGGAGGGTTAATGCGTAAAACGTTTAATCGCGGTATTTATTGGGCGGTTGCGCGTGGAATAGTTTAGCCAATACAATAAAAAAGAGGAATACTTATGTCTAAAGAAGCACTTATCTCTGATACAGCACTGAATGATCCTGTAACTATTGAAGGTCTAAAAAATCTAATTGATAAAACAGCTCCATTAATACAGGGGGGACGATTTGATAATATTATTGATTTGTTATCATTAATTTCTGATAACATACAATTTCTTGATGAAGCTTCCCTGGAACAAACTACTAAAGTAGGTGAGGAAATTCTAGCGCTGGGCTGGACAGCGGGTAATGCTGTTCGTATGGCAAATGCACAAACCGAAGCATTGGAAAAACCACCTGGTTTATTTCAGCTCATTAGTTCATTAAACGATCCTGATGTTCGGCGTTCATTACACTTTTTTATTGGAACAATGCGTATTATTGGCCAGCAAATGAGAACTGATTAATTTCTGTGAAAAAGCCGAAAATCAAGCTGGAATGATCCGCTAGATTAATTGCCGTTGACGGTATGCGCTTTAATCAGTTTACCCTGGTTTGGCCTGCCCTTTATACACAAGTCGCGCCACAGCGAGTCGCCAGGTGGCCATATGCAAGGCGCGCTCTTGAAGGGATGGTTGTTCCATTGCAAGAGAGTGCAACGCAGCAGATGGCCGCCGGGCGGCTCGCCCGAAGGGAACCCTTGCACACGGGCCATACCCGCGTTGCGGCGCTTGCCAATGGAACCACCATTGGCTGCGCACCGCGCCTTGGCCTGACCCATGTGCAAGGGTTCTGTGACGTGACTTGTGTATAAAGGGCAGGGCTTGGCGCAGCAGTGGCAAAGCAGTAAGGAGGCAGGAAATAATGTTACCGAAGTACTCTCGTTTTGCCTGGCTTGGCAGCGCCGCAACACTATTTTCGTTGGCTGCCTGTTATGGTACGCTGGCAGCCATAGGTCTCCTTGGTGTTCTCGGTATTACCATTGCTCTCAATGAGACACTCTGGGCCGGGGTAATCATCGCCTTTGCGGTTCTTGCAGTGGGTAGTTTCTGTCTTTCTTTGCGTTGTCACCGGCAGCCATGGCCAACGTTGATCGGAGGGTTCGGTGTCGCCATCCTCGGTTATACTATGTATATACAGTATGATCGCCTGATTGAAATTTCAGGTTTCACCTTACTATGTCTCGCGGCCTTCTGGGACTGGAGGTTGCGCCATCGCCATGCCGTGAGCACAGAAACATGCGGTAGATAGCTATTGTACCAAATTAAGGAGGCTTTATAGCAATGAATAAACTTTTGTTTCCCGCCACTCAGATGCCGGACAAGGACTGGTGGCAGGCCCTGTGGCCAGACCCGGAAGGCGTATTACGCGCAGTGGGTATCGAAGCAGGCATGCAGATAGTGGATCTATGTTGTGGCGATGGCCATTTTACGGCCCCCATGTGTAAACAGGTTCATCCCGGCATTGTCTATGCGCTTGATATTGATGCCGAGCTTCTGAGTCAGGCTAACCAGACTTGCCGGGATCATGAGAATTTCCATGCTATTTTGGGAGATGCAAATAAACTGCCGATCCTTCTTCCCGGCCCGGTGGACTTTGTGTTTATCGCCAACACATTTCATGGCGTACCCGACAAAACGCAGCTGTCCAGGTCGATACATGAGGTGCTCAAACCGGGTGGCCGTTTTGCTATCGTCAACTGGCATAAACACCAACGCGAAGAAACCACGGTACTGGATGAACCCAGAGGCCCGAGAACCGAATTGCGCATGAGCCCCGAGGATGTTCGTCAGGCGGTCGAACCAGCCGGGTTCAAACTGGAAAAGGTGGTCGAGGTTGGTTCCTATCATTACGGAGCTATCTTCATCAGACATTTATAAGTTGCCATTATATTTTTGGATGGGAGGAATGTGGATATTTCCACTTATTGGCATGATTGTAATGCTGGTAGCCGTATTCTTCGTTTTCGGTCGGGGTAATTTTAGGCCGCTATGCCATGGTTCAGCCCATTCCCAAGACTCACAGTTCGCTTTAGATATTTTAAAAAATCGGTATGTGAAAGGTGAAATAACGAAAGAAGAATTTGAGCAAATGAAAAGGGATATTCTATGATGGGAGAAGGTTCACTTCCAAGAAAATTATTTCGTATAATTTAAAAAAGAAAGGAGTGTAGGTATGAAGATGATGAAAGAAATGATCAATAACATGATGGCTATATTTGAGGAACAATTAGCATCTGGTGAAAACTGATAACGGCGCCTAACATAACAAAAGTAGATCGTGCGTAGCGGCTTCATTCAATAAGGAGAGTAATATGGAAAAAAAAATGGGCCCGGAAATGGGCATGAACATGATGAATAAGATGATGGACGGTGAAGGTGAAAGTCCAATGCAGAAGTGTATGTCCATGTGCAAGGATATGAGCGGCGCTCTCAAGCAAACGGGAGAAGTGGCGGCTTTCGCAACCCCCGAGTTGCGTAGTATGTTTGTGGAGTGGCTGGATAAGAAAGAGCAGGAAGTGCTGGAAGTGATCGGTCAGGCTGGCCCAAACGATCTTGATAATATTGCTAAATCATTAGAGCTGACTCTGGAAAGTACCGCCTACCTCCTCGCCCGGATGGCTGTATCGGAAAAATTAGTTATCACGGTCAGGTGTCCGGATACTTCCCAACAGGAACCTGGGGCCGATAAGTAGACGTATTAAGCAGGTGTTCGTGCAGCAGTTAAATAGTGAGGCTTTACAATGAGCGAGTGTGGCAGCGGTAATTTGGAACAAGAAACAGAACTGGGACAAATTCAGTCGCTGTATACCGAATTGGCCCAGCGACCGGAACAGGATTTCGGTTGGGATCATGGAAAGGAGAATGCCCGGTCACTTGGCTATGATCAGGTCTGGCTGGACACCCTGCCTGAGGCTGTATGGGCATCTTGCTCTGCGGTAGGAAATCCCTTTTCGCTCGGTGCCGTCAAGCCTGGTGGAACGGTCATCGACATGGGCTGCGGCTCTGGCGCTGATGTTTGTGTTGCGGCGCTGCTGGTCGGGAAGATCGGTCGGGTGATCGGTATCGACTGTACTGCGGTAATGGTCGAAAAAACGATGCAAAACGCTAAATTGTCAGGTTTCTCCCAAGTGGAAGCCCATGAATCCGACATTGCCCACCTGCCGTTGCCAGATCACTGTGCCGATGTGGTGATCTCCAATGGTTCCATCAATCTATGTGCCGACAAAGCCCGCGTGCTGAGGGAGGCATTCCGCGTACTGCGCCCCGGGGGGCAATTACAGATCGCGGATATGGTGCGGGAGCCGGGTGGAGAAGAAATAGCTGGAATGGAAAATGAGTCCTGGGCCGATTGCGTGCTGGGCACGCTTGCACCTGAGTGCTTCATCACGCTGCTGAAGGAGACCGGTTTTCAGCAAGTTGCTCTGGCAGGAAAAACAGGCTACAAAACCGCCGCCAATACCACCGGTGCGCTCTTTTACGCCGAAAAACTCTGATTGTGATTTGACAATCCCGCTTTTTTATATAATTATTCTCGCATATTTCTAAATGAGGTATTAGACATGACAAAAACCCAGTCGCTTCGGCATGGGCAAACTGATATCTGCAAGATTCCATGCTTCGATCATGATAAAGTAAACGCAATCAAATCCCGGCTGGCCGAAGATGAAAACAGGCTGCCGGAACTGACGGAATTCTATAAATTACTCGGAAATACCACCCGCCTGAAAATTCTGTTGGCACTGTCTGGGGATGAATTATGCGTATGCGATGTAGCCCATGTACTGGGTTTGAGTATAGCAGCGACATCCCATCAGTTAAAGCTGCTGCGTGACCGTGGCTGGTTGAAGAAACGCGATGACGGAAAGATGGCCTATTACCGGCTATATAGTGCTGATCTGCTCAAAGCGCTAAAAGGCGATTTGAAGATGTTGGAGGCCCGGCTCGGATGATGCGTTTTTTCGAGCCGCATATTTCGATATTTGCGATAATGATTAAATAAAAAAGTAGGAGAGTATATGAAAGATGCAACTTCGGAGGAAAAAACTTCGGAGGAAAAAGATTATTCGTGGATCGGTTCAGTAGCCAGCTTATTCGCTGTGGTGGCATGTTATGGCACGTTGGCTACGGTGGCGCTGCTTTCAGCGCTAGGTATCTCAGTCGAGATTGATGAAGGCAGGATGGTGAAGTTGATCAGCGGCCTGTTGGTTCTCGCTCTGGCGGGTATGGTCTACTCCTTTCGCACACACCGGCACCCCGGTCCTTTGTTGCTGACTCTCGCATCTGCCGCGTTGCTACTGTGGGTGTTCTATGGCAGCTACTCAAAGCTGATAGAGCTGACCGGTTTTGCGGCGTTGGTGGCTGCCTCGGTATGGGATTTCCG
>JALUYN010000630.1 GCA_027012915.1 Cellvibrionaceae bacterium | reverse complement strand
GTCTTCCACCAGCTGTTTGGTGCCAAAGCGGGCCTTTTCGTAGAGTTCGTGTTTGCCCATGCCACCCATGTTGCCGTGAATACCCTCATTCAGGGCCAGCAACAAACCGTGGTCATCGTGCTTGGACTTGAGTGCGCGCAGGCGGTCGAGGCGAATGCGAATTGAGACATAATCGAAGCGACGGGACTGATCCATGATTTTCCAGCGGCTCATGCCCGAGGCGCGATCATGTTTACGCGCAGCTTCGCTCCATTCTTCATAGCTGGATGCCTGGGACATCGATTTTTCGTACTTCTTGGTGCTTGAAAACATCATGGATTATTTCTCATTACTCTTATTTTTAATTCACAGTAGCTTTCATTCTAGTACTTTTTGAAATCTGCTGGAAAGCACTAATTGCGCGGGCTGCAGTAGTTTTACGTCAACTTGAGCAGCTTGCCTGGAACGGTGGTGAAGGCTGTTCGTATTTTTGATGATCAGGCTGTCTGAGGGTTGCGAACTGAGACGCTCGTTCAACTTTTGTTTTCCTGGATCAGCGTGTCGATTTGTGCGCGCAAGGTCGCGTGAAATTCTGGTGTCGCATCGGCTGCATAGGTCATGTACATGCCGATCAAAACCTGGGTGCGGTAGCGTGGTAAATCAATGTAGCCATTAATCCAGTCCTGGCGCGCGAGTCGCTGACAGCCAAAAAGTTGTTCGGCGAGCCAGTAGGTGTCTATATTGCCTTTCAGATAGCCTTTTTCTTTGGCGTTGCGACAAATTCGTTCGGCAATTCTTAACGAACTGTGAAAGATGCCATTGGGGTCATTGTGCTCAAACAGGCCAGTGCGCTCGCCGGCGACAAAGGCTGCACGGTAGAAGGCTTCGTCCTTGCGATAAAGGGCAAGGAGATTGTCGATAAAGGCCTGTGCACTGGCTATGGGATCGTCCCTCTCAGGATTGCCGACAACGCTCTCAATACGTTCAACCATTTCGGTGCACAAGATGCGGAAGATGTCGTATTTCTTGCCGAACAGATTGTGGATGGTGGGTACGGATACCTCGGCCTTTTGGGCCAGCTCACTAAGCGTGAAGGCCTCAAATCCCTGTTGTGCGATCAGCTCGCGGGCCTCGTTCAGAATTCTCTGTTTGCGCAGCTCTTTGTTGGCTTGGCGGGTACTGTTGCCCCGTGCGAGTCCGGTTCGGCTCATTTTTTGACCTGAAAATACAGAATTAGTACTTGCCACAGTTTTTATTATTAATTAAATTTTATTAATAATAAAAACTGTGAGAGAGGGTTCTATTATGAAGCAAGACATTAGCAAATCAATTGATGCTTGCGCGGCGCACTATGGAGAGGATGCGCAGGCCATGCGGGAATATCTGGTTGCTGGGGAGCGTGCTGCTTACCAGCTGCCCAATCGTGGTCCCATCCGCTTTGATGCACAGGGCAATTTGGACAAGGCGATCCTCGACGCCTATTGGCAATATGGATTCTATGTATTTGAAGGGGTACTCAAGGAAGACGAGCTCAAGGATATTCGCGATGAGCTGAATGCCCTGCGCGAGACTTTTCCGGCCGAGCCCCATGGCAAGGTTACCAAAGACGGCAAGCCTGCGCTTGGGGCTGATTGTCAGTCTCTGAATCTGCTCTGGGCTAAACCTCTGGGTGATCCTCTGGGTGGAACCGAGCTCGCCAATGGTCGCCACCAGGTGAAATTACGCGAACCTGAGGCTGCTGAAGACGCCCCCGAACAGGCGCCGTTTTTATTGATGGGATCGCTGCAGTTCTCCGAGACCGCGCTGAGAGTCTACGGCCATCCGCAGCTGTTGCAAGTGGCTGAGGCGGTAAACGGCAGTGATTTTGCGCCCTTCAATGAGTGCTTATTTATCAAAGACCCGGGAATTGGCGCTGCGGTTTCCTGGCATCAAGACGGTACTACCCACTGGGACAGTGAGAGTTTTGATGAAGGCATCCACGGCTTTAATTTTATGGCACAGGTCTATGGCAGTACTCCGGTGAACGGCGTCTGGGTACTGCCTGGCAGTCACAAAGTGGGCAAGGTGGATATCAAGCAGTTGGTAGCTGAGTCGGGCAGTGAGCGGATTGAAGGCATGGTGCCGCTGGTGTGCGAAG
This sequence comes from Cellvibrionaceae bacterium, assembly GCA_027012915.1. Next base: position 4,247 of record JALUYN010000630.1, on the reverse strand, counting down.
CGGGCGATGTGGTTATCTGTAATCGTCAGCTGGTGCACGGCTCGTTTCCCAATTCCGGTTTTGAGCCGCGTGTGACCGTCAATTTCGGATTTCATCGTCGTTCATCTGTGCTCAACGTTCAGGGAGCCGGTATGCACAGCCAGGCCGAGGTGTACGATGAAGCGTTGATTGAAGAACGCTCCAAAGTCATCGGTTACGCCATTGAGGCGCGCAAACAGCGCTTTCCCGACGAAAAGCCCTATGTGTATCAGCCGTTTGAAGATGCCGGCAAGAGTTTCCAGTGGGATGCGGCTGCCAAGGCCAGCCTAAAGGATTACAACCTTCACGATCTCAGTATCTGAGTCCCGCGTACGCGCCCGTTCAGGGCGCTGTCTCGATGTTTAGGACAAAGTGATTATCTTTGGCTTGGTCTTTCTGCGCGTACAGTTGCGGCAAGAAAAACTGCAGGCTGGAGACTTCCTGGATTTGATGCCGCTGCCACTGGGTCATGAACTCAGGGTGAAACACCTGAGTGCGTATATAGTAGTTAATCAGCCTGCCAATTATCGGCAAGTCGGAGCCGATCGTGGCCTCCACCCGATAGTGTGTGCCTGCGGCAGTGTTGGTGTAGATGTGCTGCACTTGCCCCAGTGAGATGATTCCGGCGATGCTGGGTTTGGCGAGCATGCCGTTGCTCGAGAATTCTTCCAAACGTGCTGCCCCTTTGCTATCGAACTCTCCAAACCACTCCTCGCGCATAATAATGGCGCCGGCCGCCATTCCAGCAGTGCCATCGGGGGCCGCTTCGACGACGCGGATGCGACCGTGTTCGGTTGGGTGGAATAGATGGTACAGCGGGTAGTTTTGGCCGTTGAGATTGACGGTGGAGATTGGCAGTTGCTGGTAGAACCAGGCCACCATGTCAGAGCTAATACCTTCCAGAAAAAAGTGCTCGACATGATTTTCGATGCGTCCCAACTCGTCGATGCGCCATTCGACTTTGGCGTCGCGATAGTCAGGCAGGGTCCATGGTAGATCTCTTGGTGTATCGCGAACCAGTGGTGTTGGTGATGCCAACCAAATGCTGGTGGCGATGACAACGGTAAAAACCGCCAGCACTTTCCAGGTCTTATTCATTTGTGTGCTCTCTTTATTATTATAGAAATGTCTAACATCGGATGTTCGGAGTGATAGTTATAGCCTCTAAAGCTTGGCGATAATCTCTTCGATGAGTTGAGTTGTGTCGGCGTAGTCTTCACCTTCTGACTTGGCTCGATCAATAGCCTGTTTGGCTCGCTTCAGCGCGCCGGTATAGTCGCCTCCAAGGAACAGTAATGCTGCGTGAGTGTCGAGGTTGTTGTAGTTAACTTCGAGTTCCAGTGAGCGCTGTATCAGCTTTATGATCTCTTGATACTTCTCATCATCGGGCGCAATTGCAGGTTGTTCTCGATGGTTTTTGAAGTAGCGCCAGGCAATGGAATTAAGCGCTTGGTGGGAGTGCCAAAAATATTTTTCGCCCCACCAATCGTAGTAGTCGTGGGCTCGGGTTTGCGGATCGACGCGCATGTGAAAGATGCTGCCGTTGGTGTTTTGCATAATTACCAATGGCCAATCAGTCGTATTGAAGTAACCGCCAAATGGCGCAGTGGTATTCCTTGATGCGTGCGACATGATTGAGTTCGACCAGCGACGTGAAAGCTCATTGAGGCGTTTTCCCCGAACCTCGCGCCAGCGAGAAGGCGTATCGATATTTACGATAATGACATCGACAAGGTTGGACTTGGCGAGATCATCAAAGGAGTCGATGGCCTCAAAGGTATCGCAATCTTTCTCGCAGAAACGCTCCGACCAGGTAATGTAGAGCACGCCCTGGCGCTCTTTATTGGTAGCCTTGGTGAGAAACTCGACGCTGTTCTGGAGCTTTCCTGATTGTGCGTTTTCAACTTCAAAATAAATCACTGCCAGGGCCTTTGAAGCGAACAGAAAAAGTAATAGCGCGGATAGCAGTTGGTGCATGAAGAGCCTTTAAGCAGCAATAACGAAGTGCGCCTATGATAGGTATTGGGTTCGATGAATCAAGCGTGGCTGCGCAGTCATCTGCAATCACAGGCGGATTGCAGAATTGGGTTGCTACCGAGGGGCAGATGCTGGAAGTAGATTGGATTGCGGTTGTCTAGCAGACTGTTGATTTTCTATCTGCGTTGCCTCTGTGGCGTTAAAAAGCGCCTACTGTTGGTGCATTGGCTGCCTCGAAAACGAAAATCAACAGCTTGCTAGAGCGGGATTTGCCCAAGGGAAACTACCACCAGGTAGAGAAACAGCCCGCCAATGATAATCAAACTCCAATACCATCCGCGGCCAGGTACCGGTGTTTCGGGTAAGGCCAGATTGGCGTTCTCGCGACTGAGATGTTGTTTCAGTAAATCCATATTGCGAATGTTGGCTTTCCAGTACACATCGAAGATGTCACCCAGTATGGGCACCAGTCCGATCAGCCATTCCAGCCCCATGTTGCCAGCCATTTTCAGCAGCAATGATTTTGGTGCGCCGATGCGTTTGGCTTCGATAAGGATTACCGCAGACAACAACAGAGCGATGCTGTCCCCGAGCCCGGGGATCAAGCCGATGATGGCATCCCAACCAAAGCGGATTCGGGTGCCGGGAATTCGAAACTTGTTATCCAGCAGACTGGCGTAACGGTCCAGGCGGCGAGTAAGTTTCTGCAGTTGTTGCTGCTTGTTTAGGTCGGCTGGTTGGGGCATGGCGTGGTATCGGTTGAGGCTTATGTTGTCTGAGAAAAGTTCCGGCGCAGTGTATCTGTCAGTCCTCGAGAGGCTGCAGACAGCGGGTAGCGGCGGCGAGTAATAATGCCTACTTCACACTGAATTCGCGGTCGAATCAAGGGGCGGCAGTGGGCTCCGAGTTCCTGCATCTGCTGCTGGCACAGTGCGGGCACAATGCTGACGCCCAAACTGCTGGCCACCATACGGCCAATGGTGGTGAGCTGGTGGCTTTCAAACTCCGGTTGAAACTGTAAACCCTCGCGGTTGATGGCGGTTTCAATCAGCTGTCGCATCTGGGATGGCGGTTGCAGTGTAATGAGATCGTTCTGCAACAGATGTCGCGCGGTAACACGAGCGCTGTCATTGAGAGGGTGCTGTGGTGGAACTACCGCTACAAAGGTGTCATTGAACAGTGGTGAAAATTGCAGGTCTTCGGACTCCTGTGGTCTAAAACTGATGCCCAGTTCCACCTTGCCACTGCGTACCATGCTCACCACTTCTTCGGCAACTACGTCGTGTAAGGCAATCTTCACATTGGGGTGCTTTGCGCGGTAGTGACCTATAGCCTGCGGCAACAGGTTGCTGGCGAAAGAGGGCATGGCCGCGATGCTGATGGTACCTGTACGCAGGGCGAACTGACTCTTCAAGTTGTCCGTGGCATCATCCCAGTCTTTGAGTAACTGGCGCGCCCTGGGGTAAAAGTCTTGTCCTTCCGGCGTCAATGCGAAGGTGCGGGTTGTGCGCGCCAATAGCTGCCCGCCCAGGCTTTCCTCCAGAGTCTTAATGGCGCTGCTCAGAGCAGGTTGCGACAAATGCAGGGCTTCTGCGGCTTCCGCAAAGTTGCGTGCTTGCGCGACGGCTACAAAAGCGCGGACCTGCTTTAGGGTGATATGGCTCATAGGGGCGAATCATCTATTAATAGAATTTATTTATTAATTGTTAATATTTTTCCGTTTGATAAATATAACCCGCTCCCACATTCTGATCCACATTCAATGCAACGACTATTTGACGAGGTGACGTGTGTCGGGTTTTGACAAGGTGGTGGGCTGTTACGAAGAGGCAATGGCTGGCCTGGAAGACGATATGACTATTATCGCAGGCGGCTTCGGCCTGTGTGGTATCCCCGAAAATCTGATTGCCGAAATCAAGCATCGGGGTACGCGCGGCTTGACGGTGGTTTCCAACAACTGCGGCGTGGATGGATTTGGTCTCGGTGTTCTGCTGGAGGACAAGCAGATCAAGAAAATGGTGTCGTCCTACGTGGGTGAAAATAAGCTGTTTGAAGAGCAGTTGCTGGCCGGCGAGTTGGAAGTGGAATTGACGCCGCAGGGCACCCTGGCGGAGAAGATGCGCGCAGGTGGCGCAGGCATTCCCGCATTTTATACCGCTACGGGCTACGGCACTTTGGTAGGTGAGGGCAAAGATGTAAGGGAATTCGACGGCCGCAAGTACATTCTGGAAGAATCTATTACTGGTGACTTT
>JALUYN010000629.1 GCA_027012915.1 Cellvibrionaceae bacterium | reverse complement strand
GATGAATCCGGTGCACGTATTGGCCTTCGGAGCCGTCGGTTGCCTGTCGCTGGTCGCGAGTATCTATTTCTGGGCGCTGTTGGCGATGGTAATTTCAAGCTGGGTGGCGCCACAGAGCAGTCATCCTGCGCTGTTGTTGATTCACCAATTGGTAGAGCCGCTGATGAAACCCTTCCGCAAGTTGATGCCGGACATGGGTGGGATCGATATTTCTCCCATTTTTGCGTTTTTGGCGCTGAACGTGGTGCAGGTATTGATCAAACATATGGCCGGTGCTGTGATTCAAATGTCCGGTTATGGCCCGCGCGTTGTGTCGCTGGTTATGGGAATCTGAAGATATGACGCAAACTTCCCGCAGCTTTCCCGCGGATTCGGTGGGGCTGGTAACGCCCGAGGTATTTCACTTTGACGAACCTCTGACTCTGGCCTCTGGCCGCGTGTTGGAGGAGTACGACCTGGTGGTGGAGACTTACGGTGAGCTTAACGCTACTCGATCTAACGCCGTGCTGATCTGTCACGCTCTCTCCGGTCATCATCACGCCGCTGGCTTCCACAGCGAAGATGAACGTAAACCCGGTTGGTGGGATAACTACATTGGCCCCGGTAAGCCCATAGATACCTCGCGATTTTTTGTGGTGTCGCTTAACAACCTCGGCGGCTGTAATGGCTCCACTGGACCGCGCTCTATCAATCCGGCTACCAATAAGCCCTGGGGCAAGGATTTCCCCAATCTGCGAGTGCGTGATTGGGTGCACTCTCAGGCGCGTTTGGCCGATCGCTTGGGTATCGAACAATGGGCTGCTGTAATTGGTGGCAGTCTGGGTGGCATGCAGGCCATGCGCTGGGCGCTTGAGTATCCGGAGCGACTGCGTCACTGCGTGGTGATCGCCTCGTCCATGAAGTTGACCGCGCAGAACATCGCCTTCAACGAAACGGCTCGTCAGGCCATTACTTCAGATCCGAATTTCCGTGACGGAGACTATGAAGTCCAGGACACCTATCCCAAGGGTGGGCTCTCTGTCGCGCGTATGATCGGCCATATTACCTATTTGTCTGATGATGGCATGGGTAAGAAGTTTGGTCGCGAGTTGCGCTCGGGAACCTTTGATCAAGGCACCGATGAGCCTGTGGAGTTTCAGATCGAGAGTTATCTGCGACATCAGGGCAATGTGTTTTCTGACAGTTTTGATGCCAACACCTATATCTTGATGACCAAGGCTCTGGATTACTTTGATCTTGCACGCGAGTACGGCGACGACCCGGTGCAGGCTTTCAGTGGTGCCCAGTGCAAGTTCCTGGTGGTGTCCTTTACCACCGACTGGCGCTTTGCGCCGGAGCGCTCGCGGGAGATCGCCAATGCCTTGATCGCCGCCAACAAGTCGGTCAGCTATGCGGAGATTGAATCCCAGTACGGTCACGATGCCTTTTTGATCCCTATCGAGGATTATCAGGCCATTTTCAGCAGCTATATGCAGGGGGTCAGTACCGATGGCTAAAACCATGCGTTCCGACCTGGATATTATTTCTCACTGGATTGCCCCGGGCACTCGGGTGTTGGATTTGGGCTGTGGTGAAGGCGACCTGTTGCAGCGCCTGCGCGATGACAAGCAGGTCAACGGCTATGGCCTCGAAATCGATATCAAGCACATCAATACCTGCGTGCAGAAGGGCCTCAATGTAATCTATCAGGACATTGGCGAAGACCTCAGTAATTTTGCCGACGGCAGTTTTGACAGTGTGGTGATGACACAGGCGTTGCAGGCCATGCGCGAGCCGCACAAGGTGTTGCAGGAAATGCTGCGTATCGGCAACGATTGTATTGTGACCTTCCCCAACTTTGGCCACTGGCGCGCGCGCTGGCATCTGGCTACCAAGGGGCGTATGCCGGTTTCGGATTTATTGCCCTACGAGTGGTACGATACTCCTAATATCCACTTCTGTACCTTCAAGGATTTCGAGGTGCTGTGTCGCGAAATGGATTTGCACATTGTGCATCGCCAGGTGGTGGCTGAGCCGGGTGCGGCCCAGTGGTTGACCAATATTCGTCCCAATCTGTTCGGGGTGACGGCGGTTTACCACCTGCGCAAAAAATAGAGGAGGTTCTCCCATGTACACTCTACGCTATGGCTTCACACTGCTGGTTGCGCTGTTCTCCTTGTTGGCGTCGAATGCGTCCTTTTCACAGAACTCGGCACAGCCGTTCAAGCAGTTTGACAAACACACTGTGGTCTTCACCGTTTTTGGCAGTGGCTTTCTGGAGCCGGACATCGCCAACGCCTATGGTTTCAGCCGCGGTAAGGATCAGGCGCTGATCAATATTTCGGTAAATCGACGCCCAATGGGCAGCAGCCTCGGATTGCCGGCGGTGTTAAAAGGCAGTGCTACCAATCTGATGCAGCAACAGACCCAATTGGAGTTTGTGGAAATCAAGGAGCCGGACACCGTTTACTATCTGGCCCCGTTTCGCTTTATCAATGAAGAAATTGTTCACTTTGATCTGAATATCCAGGTGGAAGGTGAGGACTACGACGTAAAATTTACTAAGAAGCTCTATGTTGACTGATCATTCCGGATTGAAACAAGTCGTACTCGCCAGTGGTAACGCTGGCAAGTTGCGGGAATTTCAGCAGATGCTCGAGGGCGTCGGGTTTGAAGTGCTGCCCATGTCGCAGTTTACTGACGAAAGTCCCGAGGAAACCGGCCTCAGTTTTGTGGAAAACGCGATAATCAAGGCGCGCTTTGCCAGTCAGCATTCCGGTCTGCCGGCACTGGCCGATGACTCGGGTCTCGAGGTAGATGCCTTGCGGGGCCAGCCGGGTATCTATTCCTCGCGCTTTGCCGGCCCCGATGCCAGCGATGCAGATAACAACCAAAAGTTGCTCAACTGCCTGGAAGGACTGACTACGGAAGAACGCAGCGCCCGGTTTCAGTGCGCTCTGGTGTTTATGAGACACGCGGAGGATCCGACGCCCCTGATCTGTCAGGGCAGTTGGGAGGGGCATATCCAGCACAGCGCTGCCGGGGGCGGTGGCTTTGGCTACGACCCTCTGTTTTACGTCCCGGAGCACCAGTGCAGCTCGGCCGAATTGACCAAGGAGCAGAAGAACGCCCTGAGCCATCGCGGCAAGGCATTGGCCCAATTGTTGCCATTGCTAAAGAGCTTGTAGCACACTTGTCTTCGATGAAACTGCCCCCCCTGGCGCTCTACGTCCATATTCCCTGGTGCGTAAAAAAGTGTCCCTACTGTGATTTCAATTCCCATGCCCGGGGCAACCAGCTGCCCCAGTCCGAGTACGTCGATTGCCTGCTGCAGGATCTACAGCAGGAGCTACCTCTGGTGCAGGGGCGCAAAGTTCACAGCATATTCTTTGGGGGTGGTACTCCCAGTCTGTTTGATGCAGCCAGTTTGGAGCGCCTGCTGGAGTCGCTGGAACATCAGTTGGGGTTTGAAGACGGTATCGAGATTACTCTGGAAGCTAATCCAGGTACGGCCGAGCAAGAAAAATTCAAGGGGTTTCGCCAGGCGGGCATCAACCGCCTCTCCATCGGTGTGCAGAGTTTTGATGATCGGCATCTACAGACACTGGGGAGAATTCACTGCGCTGACGAAGCGGAGCGGGCTTTCGATATGGCGCGCCGAGCCGGTTTCGATAATATCAACCTCGATCTAATGCACGGCCTGCCGCAACAGTCTGAGGACGACGCCGTCAGTGATTTGAACAGAGCTTTGGCCTGTGGCCCGGAGCATCTGTCCTGGTACCAGTTAACGGTGGAGCCCAATACCGAATTCTATTCGCGACCGCCTTTGTTGCCAGAGGATGACACTCTTGCAGATATTCAGCAGGCTGGTGAACAACTGCTGGCGCAACACGGCTACCAGCAGTATGAAGTTTCCGCCTATGCGCGAGACCAGCGACGTTCGCGGCACAATCTTAACTACTGGCGTTTTGGCGATTATCTGGGTCTTGGGGCCGGGGCCCATGGCAAGATTACCCTGCCCGATGAAGGGCGCGTGCAGCGCCGCTGGAAGACCCGGCAACCTGAGCATTATATGGACCCCGAGAGAGCCTTCTGCGCAGGGGAAAAAACCATCGGTGTGGATGACTTGCCTCTGGAGTTTATGATGAACGCCCTGCGTCTGTGTGATGGTGTGCCGCGTTCACTATTTGCCGAGCGCACAGGGCTCAGTGATAGCACATTGGCCGCCCCGCTGCGACGCTTGCAAAGCCTGGAACTGATGGAGGATCGCTGCGATTACTATCAAGTTTCCGAACTCGGGCGACGCTATCTGAACAGTGTTATTGCTGAATTTATGGAAGACTCATAATAATGAGCAAAGCGCACAAAGCGCTGCTACACTAAGTTCAAATTGCGATATATAAGAATGTAAATGTCGTCGCATCTATCGAAAACCATTTCGCGCTCGGCACCCACTATCGATAATGGAATTTCATGAAGTTCAATAGACTGGGCCTTAAAAACCCCATTGCGACCAAATTGATGGTACTGATTTTCTTCTCCAGTACCATTTTTGCCGTGCTGGCCATCGTCTGGCAGCTCTATAACAGCTATCAATACGACATCACCCAGTTGGAAAAGCGTCTCGACCAGGTGCGTATCAGTACTCTGCCCAGTATCACCAAGAGCCTCTGGGGATTTGATGAAGAGCAACTGAATATCCAGATTCAGAGTGTGCTGGAGGTGGACGACGTAATTCAGGTAACCGTTGTCTGGAAAGACTGGAACAATCAAGAGCAGGCTATGATGGCCAGCGCCCTGAACGAAAATGACCCGGTCATCAAACGCAATATTCCCTTTTTCCTGCCACTGAAAGAAACCCTGGTGCGGGAATACCCCCTGGTATACGCCACTGAGAGCGAGGCCAATCAGACCCTCGGTAAACTGGTGGTGACCGCCAGCCTCGAAAGCCTTTATGAGCGCTTGCTGGAACATGCCAGCTTTGTCGGGGGCATGCAGTCGACCATCATTCTCACCATTGCCGTCTTTATTCTGCTGTTGGTGCGGACCCTGCTAACCAAACACATGGAAACCATTGCGACCTACGCCCGGGAGTTGAACCTGGACAAGATGGGTATGGAGTTACAGCTGCGACGTAACAAACCGTTGGACAGTGCCCCCGATGAACTGGACAACGTGGTAAACGCTATCAATCAAATGCGCGAATCGCTTCTGGCGGATATCGAGCAGCGCCACCAGATGGAGTTGGCGCTGTTGGCTGAGCAGGAAGAGAAGATCAAATCGCAGCGCCAGCAGAGTGAAGCAGAGGAAGCCAGTCGCGCCAAAAGCCAGTTTCTGGCGACCATGAGTCACGAAATTCGCACACCCATGAACGGGGTTATCGGCATGGTGGAATTGCTGCGTGATACGCCGTTGAACGACAATCAACGTCACTACCTGGATGTGATTCATCGCTCCGGCGAGACCCTGATCACCATCATTAATGACATTCTCGATTACTCCAAAATTGAAGCAGGCAAAATGGAGTTAGAGAACGCTCAGTTCAACCTTGAAGAGCTGGTGGAAGACTGTATCCAGTTGTTTGGCGCAACCGCTAACAAACGACACATTGAATTGGTGGGCAGTGTCAGCCCCACTACGCCTCTGAATGTGATCGGCGATCCCACGCGCCTGCGGCAGGTTCTGATCAATCTGCTGGGCAATGCCTTCAAATTTACCGAGTCCGGCTGTATTTCATTGCAAGCGCGACGCGAGCCGGATTCCGATCTGAGCAATCCCATCGTTCGTTTCTCCATCACGGATACCGGTATTGGCATCAGCGACGAAGCTCAAAGCAAGTTGTTCCAGTCGTTCAGCCAGGCGGACAGTTCCACCACCCGCAAATACGGTGGCACAGGTCTGGGACTGGCAATCTGTAAGCGCCTGGCCGAAGTGATGGGTGGCGACATTGGTGTGGAGAGTATCGAGGGCAAGGGCTCCACTTTCTGGTTTACCGCTGAACTGAAACTGAGTGAAGACGCCGAAGCCCATCCTGGCCGTTTGATTGCAGATCTAGCGGGCAAAGAGATTCTTATTGTTGAAGACAATGAGACCCTCACTGAAGTGCTGGCTTATCACGTCACCAGCTGGGGTATGAAGGCGGTCGTGGCACGCAGCGCTGAAGAAACCCTTCAAGTTCTTGCCGAGCGCGCAAATATGGGCAAGCCCGAATTTGACTTTGTCTCCCTGGATTACTACCTACCGGACACCAACGGCCTGGCTTTGGCGAGACGTATTATCGAGACCTACCCCAATACCCGCAGTAAGCGCTTTATGTTGACCGCTTCCAACAAAGAGTTCGACAAGAGCGAGTTGAACGATTGCAATATTGAGACAGTGATGCACAAGCCTGTGTCGCCGAAGAAGATTAAGCGTGAGTTGGCTATCATGCTGGGG
>JALUYN010000628.1 GCA_027012915.1 Cellvibrionaceae bacterium | reverse complement strand
AGTTTTCGCTGGCCGGCTTCAGAAAACCCCGGCAATTGCATATGCCGTTGATAGCGCTGTTTTTCACGGGCAGAGAATTGCTCACGGGCAGAAAATTGGCGGTCACTCATGGGCAATCAGTTCCAATAACTGTCGGGTCTTGGCTTCCGGATCTTGATCCAGGGTAATGGCGGTGATCATGGCAATGCCCGACACACCGGTGTCGGCGATGTCGCGAATATTGTGATCGTTGATACCGGCGATGGATACCAATGGGTAGTCCGGCAGAGCCTTGACCCAGTAATCGAGGCCTTCGAGCCCGTGGGGCACCCAGGGCATGTCTTTGGTGGTAGTGGCGAAGGTGGGACCGCAGGCGATATAGGAGGGTTGCACCGCCAGCGCTCGTGCCACTTCCCAGTGGCAATGATTGCTTAGCCCCAGTCTCAGCCCGGCTCGTTGAATGGCCAACAGGTCGGCGGTTTCCAGATCTTCTTGTCCGAGGTGGACACCGTAGGCACCTTTTTCTATGGCCAGCTGCCAGTAGTCGTTAATAAACAAACGGCAATTATGCTGTCTGCCTATGGCCACGGCGCGCTCAATTTCCCGAGCCAGGGCCTCGCCTTGCAAATGCTTGACGCGTAACTGAGCGGTTGTGACGCCCTGGGGCAATAGCCGTTCCAACCAATCGGCGCTGTCGACTATGGGGTAGAGCCCGAGGGTGCCCGGTTCACCATTGCCGACACACGAGGGAAACTGCAGTGGCTTTGTTTGAGCATCGACTGTGGTATCGCTGTATTGCGGCCAGTTATGTTGTGGAAAACTCTGCGGAGCAACAGCTCCCATTTCAGCATTAACACCGCGGGCATTTTCGATGCCGTGACTCAATGCCATTTTTGCAATCACCAGACCGTCTCGAATTTCATAACCCAGCGCAATGGTAGCGGCCAGTGTGGAGGCAAAAGCACAACCACTACCGCGCAAATGAGGCGTATCGATTTTTGTATGGCTGAGCTGAAACTGGCCATTCGGGCCGGCACAAAAATCCGTGGCATTGCGGTCATCGCTGTGACCACCGGTAATGATGCACCACTCCACGCCCAGGCCCCTTATAACTTCAGCCTGATCACTTGTGTTGCTGACATCTGCGATGCTCGCCGCTTCCGGGAGATTGGGTGTCAGTACAGTACACATTGGCAGTAGTTTCGATTTAATGGCGGTGAGCAGTTCCTGATCGAGAATATCAGCGTCGCTGCTGGTTTTGATGACCGGATCAAAAACAACGGGCAGATTCAGCTCGGGAAGTTTGCGACTCAGCAGTTCCACCTGTTCCAGGCTGCCCAGCAAACCAATCTTGATGACTTGTGGATCGAGGGCCAGAGCGGCGTTGATTTGCTGTTCCAGTACTTCTGCACTAACCGGATTAATGGCAAGCAATTGTTGATTATTTTGCACCGTCACCGCCGTTATTGCCGTGGCACAGTGAACGCCCAAAGCCTCGCAGGCACGGCTGTCCATTTGCACGCCGGCAAGACCGGCGCTGTCGCTGCCACCGATGGCCAGTACTACGGGCTTGCTTTCGCGTGGCAGAAACGAATGGGTTTGAATGGGGTAGGTTGTTGTCATTGCTTCGGTGGTCGTTATTGCTGATGCCAGAAGGGCGTGCCCAGTGTCGGGGTGCTGGGTTGGGCCAGATCTTTTTCCGGCATAATGCCAGCTTCGTAGGCGCAGCGGCCGGCCTCTACCGCAGATTTGAATCCCTTGGCCATTAGTACCGGATCAGGGGATTGTGCGACGGCGGTGTTGAGCAGCACAGCATCGTAGCCCAATTCCATTGCCTGGGCCGCGTGAGATGGTGCACCAATACCGGCATCCACCACTAACGTGATATCTGGCATGCGCTGGCGCAGGTTCTTCAATGCGTAGGGGTTGATCAGACCTTTGCCGGTGCCTATGGGCGCCCCCCAGGGCATAAGAATACGGCAGCCGGCTTCCACCAATTTTTCACACAGCACCAGATCGTCGGTGCAGTAGGGAAATACTTCAAAGCCCTGTGCGATCAGTTCTTTGGTGGCTTCCAGCAGGGCAAAGGGATCGGGTTGCAGGCTGTACTCATCGCCAATGACCTCCAGTTTGATCCACTGTGTACCGAACAGTTCGCGGGCCATCTGCGCGGTGGTAACCGCTTCTTTCACTGAGTGACAGCCGGCGGTATTGGGCAGAATGTTCAGGTTCAGCTCTTTAATGCACTCCCAAAATATATTTTGGTTACCCTGCCCTTGAAACTGAGAGTCTTGCGCTTGCCTGCGCAGTGATACAGTGACCACATCTGAGCCGGATGCGACAATGGCATCGCTCATAATTTGTGGGGACGGGTACAGCGCGGAGCCTATAAACAGGCGACTTTCGATGTCTTTATCGGCGAGAGTCCACATGGTTTAACCCCCTTGCATCGGCACCAGCAGTTCAATGCGGTCGCCGTCGTTTATTGGTGTTGAGCTGTAGGCACCCTGAGGCACGAAGTTTTCGTTAACGGCGATGGCGAAGTTGTCCGGTAAATCATTCAGTTCTCCCAGCACGCCATCAAGGTTTTGGGATTGGGAGATCTGCTGTGCAGCGCCATTGAGTTGAATGGTAATCACGGTGTACTCACAGGGTTGTAAAAATTTCAGGAAACGACGGGCTGTCGTTGCTGCCCGTCAGCAGCGCAACGGTTTGCTCGGCCAGTGCCGGAGCCAGCAAATAGCCGTGGCGATAGAGGCCGTTGACCTGGACAAAACCATCGCTGTGTTTGATTGCGGGTAGATTGTCCAGCAGCGCCGGGCGACAGTTGGTCTTGGTTTCCACTACGCGAGCCTCGGCAAATCCCGGATGAATCGCATAGAGCGCCGATAGCAGTTCCAGTGCAGATCGCACGCTGATTTCGCTAAGGTCTTCGCTTTCAATTTGGGTGGCACCAAGGATGTAGTGGTTATTGTCGCGGGGTACCAGGTACAAACGGTAGCGCGGGTGCATCAGGCGAACCATGCGGCTCAAGTTAACTTCCGGCGCATGCACGTGAATCACTTCACCGCGTACGCCTCGCAGTTTATCGATATCCGATTTGGCGCCGAGGCCGCGACAATCGATCACGCAGTCAAACTCATGGCCGCCGTCTTCGGTCTCGATACACTTCGCAGCAACTTTGGTAACTGAAGTCTGTGCATGCCAATGGGCGCCACCACTCATCAGGCGGTGGGCCAGAGTGGCCATAATTTCCTTGGTGTAGACCCAGGATTCGTCTTTGAGGGATGTGGCGTTTTTAAACTGAGTGGCCAGCTCCGGTTCCAACTCTTTAAGTTGTGTCTGGTTCAGGTACTCGATTTCAGAGTGGTTGGGCAGCTTGTGCTCTAGCGTTTGATTGAAGTGCTCCAGATCGGCGCTGTCCTGCTGATGAGCTACTACCAGACTGCCCGCGCTGTGGAAGTAGGGCTGCGCGTCCAGAGAATCGATAATCTCTGGCCACAGTTCCATGCTGCGTTGTCCCAGGTTGTAGACCGTGCTTTCAGCACTTTCCAGCTCGCTGTAGGGGGCTAACATGCCGGCGGCGGTATAGGCCGCCGCCGAGCCACAATCGATACTGTCCCGGTCAAACAGGGAGACTTGCATACCCTTGTTTTGTAGCTTCCAGGCCAGCAGCCGGCCCATAATTCCGGCGCCGGCAATACCAACAGTTTTTATAGAATTGTTCATCACACTTCTTTGTAGATTTCGCTGCCTTCGGCTTTGAATTTCTCTGACATGGCGGCCATGCCTTCTGCCGCTTCTGAATCGAAATTCTCGGGATTAACACTTTCCGGATTGGCCGCTGCGTAATCACGCACTTCCTGGGTGATCTTCATGGAGCAGAACTTGGGCCCGCACATGGAGCAGAAGTGCGCCACTTTGGCGGCGTCTTTTGGCAGTGTTTCGTCGTGGAATTCCCGGGCGCGATCCGGGTCCAGGCTGAGGTTGAATTGATCTTCCCAGCGGAATTCAAATCGGGCTTTCGACAGCGCGTTATCGCGAATCTGCGAGGCCGGGTGTCCCTTGGCCAGGTCTGCAGAGTGAGCGGCAATTTTATAGGTGATAATGCCTTCTTTAACATCGTCACGATTGGGTAAGCCCAGGTGCTCTTTCGGGGTTACATAACAGAGCATGGCACAGCCGTACCAGCCGATCATGGCGGCGCCAATACCCGAGGCAAAGTGATCGTAGCCAGGAGAAATATCGGTCACCAGAGGCCCCAGGGTGTAGAAGGGGGCTTCGTGGCAGTGCTTCAACTGCTCGTCCATATTCTCTTTGACCATGTGCATGGGCACGTGACCGGGGCCTTCGATAAAGACTTGCACGTCGTGCTTCCAGGCGATCTTGGTCAGCTCGCCCAGAGTGCGCAGTTCTGCAAATTGCGCTTCGTCGTTGGCATCGGCAATACAGCCCGGACGCAGACCGTCGCCGAGAGAGAAGGTGACATCGTAGGCTTTCAGAATTTCACAGATTTCCTCGAAGTGGGTATAGAGGAAGTTCTCTTTGTGGTGGGCCAGACACCACTTGGCCATGATCGAACCACCGCGAGAGACGATACCGGTGATACGTTTGGCGGTCATGGGTACATAGCGCAGCAATACGCCGGCGTGAATGGTGAAGTAGTCGACGCCTTGCTCGGCTTGCTCAATCAGGGTGTCGCGGAAGATTTCCCAAGTAAGGTCTTCGGCCACCCCATTTACTTTTTCCAGTGCTTGGTAAATAGGCACGGTGCCGATGGGCACGGGGGAGTTGCGCACGATCCACTCGCGGGTCTCGTGAATGTTATCGCCGGTGGACAGATCCATCACGGTGTCGCCACCCCAACGGGTAGACCACACCATCTTTTCTACTTCTTCTTCAATAGAAGAGGTCACGGCACTGTTGCCGATGTTGGCGTTGATCTTCACCAGGAAGTTGCGTCCGATAATCATCGGCTCGGATTCCGGATGGTTAATGTTGGCAGGAATTACTGCGCGACCGGCGGCCACTTCGCTGCGGACAAATTCCGGGGTAATAAACTTGGGCGTGTTGGCACCAAAGTTCTGGCCTGGGTGCTGGGTCTTGGCCGCTTCTTCCATGGCCTTTTCTTCCAGCGCCAGGTTTTCACGAATGGCGATGTACTCCATCTCCGGGGTGATAATGCCCTGGCGTGCATAGTGCAGCTGAGTAACGTTCTTGCCGGGCAGAGCGCGACGGGGCTTGCTGATATGGTTGAAGCGCAGGTTATCCAAAGCGATGTTTTGGTCGCGCAGACGGGTATAGTCCGAGGTGAAACGGTCCAGTTCTACGGTGTCTTCGCGTTCAAGAATCCAGTCTGCACGAGCTGGTGCCAGGCCTTTGCGCACGTCGATATCAATATCTGGGTCGGTGTAGGGGCCGGAGGTATCGTAGATCCGTACGGGAGGATTTTCCTCCAGAGAGCCGTCCTGCATGTGAGTGGGGGACTGTGTCACCTCGCGCATGGCCACGCGAATATCCGGGCGACTGCCTTCAACGTAGATTTTGCTGGAATTGGGTAAAGGCTGGGTCGAAAGCTCATCAACCTTGGCGGTGTTGCTGAGGTTCTGGGCAATTCTGTCGGGCTTGGGCATGGTGGACACTCCACTGGCGGATGAATAACAAGCGGCCTGGCGGAGTGATGGTCTTTGGGTACGGCGACCAACTACTTCTTGTTTCCTACGCAGGTTCTAACCTGTTCAGGTACAGCGGGTTTGGTGGTTCCATCTCAGCCACTGTGATTCATTGACCACAGGTTGGCACCCCGACAAGACGCGATAAGTTGTGAATTGCAGTCTACGAAACCTGACGGCGTTGCACAATAAAATCTCGAGCGGATTCGACCTAAGGCTAGGGCGGGACTGTTAAATTGACCTCAAACAACCGATTAGTGTGAATTCCCAGGTGCCCCTGTCGTTTGGGGCGGCATGAAGACCGGGATTAGCCTTGCTTTTGTTCCCGATACTGACCCGGTGTCATTCCCTGCCACTTCTTAAAAGCGCGGAAAAAGGCGCTGGGTTCGGTAAAGCCCAGCAGGTAGGCAATATCGGTAATACTCAGTTCCGGCTGTTGCAGATAGTCCAGTGCCAGGCCCTGGCGGATATCGTTCAGAATATCCTGATAGGTGGTGTTTTCCTGAGCCAGCTTTCGTTGCAGTGTACGCTGGCTCATGTGGAGCTTTTCGGCTATCAGGCCTTTGTCGGGTTCTTGCCCAACTAAGGTGGATGACAGCAGTGCGGCTACCTGCCCGGCAACAGAGGAAGGAGGGGTAACGGCATCGATGATCTTCTGGGCGCGCTGTTGCATCAGCTTCAGCAGTTCAACGCTGGCGTGGGGCAGGGGTTTGTGCTTCAGCTCAACGGCAAATTGCAGGCAGTTGCTGTCTTGCTCGAAGAGCACCGGGCACTGGAA
>JALUYN010000627.1 GCA_027012915.1 Cellvibrionaceae bacterium | reverse complement strand
TCTCCGACCGCTCCGCAAACGCCTATCGATGTATTGGCTACCGCGGTAGATGATGGCGGCGGTAACTTCCATATTGAGTTTCGCGCGTTGCAATCCGGTGAGGCCTCTCAAATTACTCTGAGCAACGGTACAGCAGCAGGTAACCGCGCGCCAGCTACACCTGCGGTAAATGCCGATATTGCCACCTACCTGGGCTTGCCTGTAACCGGCACTACTGCCACAGATAATTCGGGCACGCCTGCGGTTAACAATGGTTATCCTGTACAGACGATTGATATCACTGATCCTGACGGCGATACCATTACCTACAGCAGTAACGAGTTCGCTAGTGCAGCGCAGACGGCTTCCGAGTTAAACGCTCTTGAGGGGGTGCGTGCGACAGCGACTACACAAGCGACAATTCTAGGGGCGAACTACCAGAACCTGAACGGCAATATGGTGATCACGTTAAACAACGTGGCACTGACCGCCAATACGCTCGCTGATTTGGCCACGGAGATTAACGCTCTGACCACATCCACATTGCCTGGTGTATCGGCAGCGGTGGATGCGGCTACTGGCAACCTGGTTGTAACGTCGAGTACCGGTAATGATTTGAATTTCGAAATGACCAGTACCGATGATGCTGATCGTATCGAGATCCAGGGTAACAGCGCAGCCCCAAGTCAGGTACTGGAATGGGATACCGCAATATTGCCAGCGGCTCCAACGCTGACAGCGGGCGCTTCCGACGCTCGCCTGAATGGTGTAACCGTGGGTGGTAGCATTAATATCATCTTGGACGAGGGCTTTACTGCTTCTGATCCAAATCCGCCGGCTATTGGTCTGTTTGGTCCGTTTACGAACACGACCTTTCAACCCTCGATTATCAATGCGTTTGATCCAACCGATCAGAATACCTACAACCATTCAACATCGGTTACTGTCTACGACAGTTTGGGTAATTCTCACGTAGTGACTCAGTACTTCGTAAAACAGGATTATGATCCGAATGATGCCACTACCAATCGCAATCATTGGCAAATGTTTGTCTTGATCGACGGTGAGGACGTGGGTGATCCCGATACCACTTTGGCGCCTCCTCAAAATACGGAGGCCACTCGCGCTGTCTACAATTTGCATTTTAATCAGGACGGTACTTTGAATGAGTTGCTGTCCGATGATGTGTTGATATCCAACTGGGTTCCAGTTGACAGCGACGGTAACCCTACCGGAGCGCTGGGTCCGCAAAACCGATTGCAGGGTGGTACTTTGCCGATTCCAGAACCGGCTACCAGCTCAAACTTCGAAATTGATATGACCGGCACCACGCAGTTTGGTAGTGATTTTGCGGTGAACTCCGTAGATCAAAACGGTTTTACCACCGGGCGCTTGTCGGGTATCAGTATTACAAGTGAAGGTTTTGTTCAGGCGAGATTTACCAATGGTGAGTCGCAAACCTTGGGGCAGGTGGTTCTGGCTGACTTTGCTAACCGTCAGGGTTTACAGCCGGTGGGCGATACCATGTGGGCCGAGAACTTTGAATCAGGCGTGCCGAATATAGGCGCTCCGGGTACAGCGGCGTTGGGTGCGGTGCAGTCCGGCGCCATTGAAGAGTCCAACGTCGATCTCTCAGAACAGCTGGTTAATCTGATTATCGCGCAGCGCAACTTCCAGGCGAACTCGAAAACTATCGACACCGCCAACCAGACTACGCAGACAATTATCAACCTTCGTTAATAGTTCTCAGCGTTATTGAGGGGCAGGGTGGTTCAGCTACTCTGCCCCTTTTTGTATGCGTTCCTAATGTTCCCTTTGGCATATCCCTTGCATTTTCCTTTGTAGAAATCCTCAAGTGACAGAAAGCCAACGCTGTTGCCGGGAGTGTTTAGTCGGAGATCGCAATGGATAAAGCCCTATATATCGCAATGACCGGTGCCAAGCACAATATGCTGGCGCAAACGGCTCATTCGAATAATTTAGCCAATGCCAACACCACGGGCTTTCGCGCAGACTTTGCGCAAGCTCGCAGTATGGGTGTCTATTACGGAGATGGACATCCATCGCGGGCCTATGCTCTGACAGAAAGGCCAGCAACCGATTTTGTACCCGGTCCCTTGATGGAAACCGGCCGTGATCTTGATATCGCGATTGAAGGCGAAGGACTTATTGCGGTTCAGGATGGCAGAGGCGAAGAGGCGTACACTCGAATGGGCGACCTCTCCATAGATGCCAACGGCATTCTGAGAACCAGCACAGGCCACCCTGTTATTGGTTCCGGTGGTCCTATTGCCATTCCGCCAGAGCAGAAGATCACCATTGCCAATGACGGAACCATCAGTGTTCAGATTCTGGGTGATGGTCCGGAAGCCCAGGTTCAGCTTGACCAGATCAAATTGGTTAATCCTGAGTGGGAGGATATGCGCAAAGGCGAAGATGGTTTAATTCGCCAGAAAGATGGCGCGCTTATAGAGCCGGACGCCAATGTCACGGTTGCCTCAGGGTTTATCGAAGGCAGTAACGTTAACACCATTCATGAGTTCACAGAGGTGTTAAGCCTGTCTAGGCAGTATGAAATGCAAGTAAAGATGATGCGCACCGTACAACAGAACTCTGAAGCTTCAGCGCGTTTGTTGTCGCAGTCGTAAGTCTTTGATCTAAGAGAATTAAAATCCTCAAGTAGCCAGAAGAGTACTTGAGGCAGAGAAACCGAAGAGGTATTTATTATGCACGCCGCTTTATACGTGAGTAAGACCGGGTTAAGTGCCCAGGATACGCAGCTGCACACAATCTCCAATAATTTGGCCAACGCATCTACGGTGGGCTTCAAGCGTGATCGTGCGGTGTTTGAAGATCTCCTGTATCAGATTCAGCGACAGCCTGGAGGATTGGCGAATCGTGATAATGAACTGCCTTCTGGATTGCAGCTCGGGGCTGGTGTCAAAGTGGCGGGAACCAATAAACAGTTTACCGAGGGGACTCTGCAAGTTACCGAGCAGGCGTTAGACCTTGCTATCGATGGCCGAGGATTTCTACAGGTATTGTTGCCCAATGGCGACGTGGCCTACACCCGTAATGGTCAACTGCAGGTGAACTCCGACGGCGACCTGGTGAATGCCAGTGGCCTGTTATTGGAGCCCAATATCAATGTGCCACAGGGAACAAACCGAATCACCATCGGTACCGACGGTATTGTCTCGGCATTTACCGAGGGAACCCCTGATCCAACTCAAATTGGTCAAATTGATTTGGTTGATTTTATTAACCCTTCAGGTCTACAGGGAATTGGTGGCAATCTGTTTTTGCAAACTGCGGCCAGTGGTGATCCTATCACCGGTACGGCCGGTGAAAATGGCATGGGCGAAGTTTTGCAGGGGACACTTGAAAACTCTAATGTCGATGTGGTCGAGGAAATGGTCAATATGATCACCACTCAGCGGGTCTATGAGATGAACTCCAAAGTGGTTTCTACAGCGGATCAGATGCTGCAGTTTGTCACTCAGAATCTGTAACTTCCGAGTAGCAGGGGTATGGCGATGAAAATACACATGATTGATCTAGCGGCTTGCATCAAGCGCAAGCTGATACTGGTTATCGCAGGTGCTGTTCTTTCTGGTTGCGTTATTCAGCAGCCGGCACAGCCAGGCGATCCTCGCTATGCTCCGGTTGCTACACCGTCGATGTCTGTTCCCAGTGCCAATGACGGCGCAATCTATCGCCCTAATTTTGGCAATCCGCTGTTTGAGGATCGTAAAGCACATCGTGTCGGCGACATTATTACTGTTGTGTTGAGTGAGCGAACCTCATCTACAAAAACCACCAATGTCACCATGACAAAAGAGAATACTGTCAACTTCAACGAAGACAGTAATGGCAATACCCTGTTGGGCACCAATCCATCGTTTTCCAATCTGGGGCTGGCGACCAATCTGACTCAGAACAGAGATTTCACCGGTGAGGCGGATGCCGATCAGAGCAATCAATTGAGTGGCAATATTACAGTTACCATCGCTGAAGTTCTGCCCAATGGAAATTTGGTGGTTCGCGGTGAGAAGTGGATGACTTTAAATCGTGGTGATGAGTATATCCGGGTCAGCGGCATCATCCGTCCAGATGATATTAACCCGGCCAATGAGGTGCTCTCCACCAAGTTGGCAAACGCTCGAATTGCCTACAGTGGTACCGGGCAGTTGGCAGACAATACAGCTGCAGGTTGGTTAACGCGTTTCTTTAACAGTCCAATTTGGCCGTTCTAAAATCATTTAGTTGCTCTAGCCCCAGAGGCACCACCCAACAGAAACATGGCAAACGAAGTATGAAACAGCTCCTGAAAATATTGATCGTCGGTTTTGTCTTTGTCAGTACGCCTGTTTTGTCTGAGCGTATCAAGGATCTGGCTTCGGTCGCCGGTGTTCGTTCGAACCAGTTGGTCGGTTACGGGTTGGTTGTAGGACTTGACGGTACAGGCGACCAAACCAATCAGACGCCGTTCACGACCCAGTCGTTCAATAGCATGATGAAGCAATTTGGTATTGCTATTCCTGAAGGGGCGAGAATGCAGCTGAAAAACGTGGCTGCCGTGTCTCTGCACGCGGAGTTGCCACCATTTGCTAAACCTGGTCAAAAGATTGACGTAACCGTTTCTTCTCTGGGTAACGCGAAGAGTTTGCGCGGCGGTAGTTTGCTTATGTCACCTTTGAAAGGCATTGATGGTAATACCTATGCCATTGCGCAGGGTAATTTGATGGTTGGTGGATTTGGTGTCGAGGGCGCAGATGGATCCAGGATCACGGTAAACGTGCCAAGTGCCGGTCGCATTCCCAACGGGGCTGTTGTAGAGCGTTCCGTGCCGGACAATTTTTCCAATGGCAAGCCTATCGTGTTTAACCTGCACCGTTCTGATTTTACGACGGCCAAACGGGTGGCTCAAAGTATTAATGAACTTCTTGGTCCCGAGGTGGCGAGACCGATGGATTCAACGTCGATTATGGTTGACGCGCCTGTGAACCCGGCACATAAGGTTAGTTTCCTGTCCATGCTGGAAAACATTGAGGTGGAGCCGGGAGAAGAGGCGGCCAAAGTCATAATTAACTCGCGCACAGGGACCATTGTGGTGGGGCAACACGTTCGGGTGAAACCGGTTGCTGTGACGCACGGAAGCCTAACTGTCACCGTGGATGAAGCAGTGCAAGTGAGCCAGCCCGAAGCGCTGGGCGAAGGTACAACGGTTGTTATTCCAGAGAGTGACGTTGGTATCGATCAGGAGCTTAAGCCAATGTTCAAGTTTGCACCGGGTCCGACTCTGGATGATATTGTTCGCGCAGTTAATCTGGTCGGTGCAGCACCAGGCGATCTTATGGCCATACTTGAGGCCCTGAAACAAGCCGGGGCACTGCAGGCCGAATTGATAGTGATTTAATTATGATGGACGCCAGAACTCGTATCACCGCTGCTGAAGTTCAATCCAATTTCAATGATCTGTCTGGATTGAATAGCATTCGGCAACTCGGCAGCAAAGATAAAGATGCAGCACTCGAAAAGATTGCCAAGCAGTTCGAATACATACTGATGCATCAAATGTTGAAATCCATGCGTCAGGCCAATGCTGTTTTTGAAAAGGACAGCATGTTTAACTCTTCAGAGACCAATTTTCACCGGGATATGCTGGATCATCAGTTAACACTGAGTCTGGCCGAAGGCAAAGGTATTGGCTTGGCAGACGCTCTTGTACGGCAGTTAAAACAAAGCTACGGGGACGTTCAGAGAAAAAGCCAATCTGACAACGAACTCCAGTTTCAGATGCCGACATCAAAGAAAGCTTCTCAATCTTCTGATGACGTTCAGGAAATTCGTTGGGATAGTCCCGAAGCTTTTGTTGAGTCTGTTATGCCCTATGCCAGTGAAGCTGCTGAAAAGCTTGGAGTTGATCCCAAAGTGCTGATTTCTCAAGCCGCGTTGGAAACGGGGTGGGGCAAGCATGTAATTCGGGATTCCCAAGGCAATAGCAGCCACAACCTATTCAATATCAAGGCGGACTCGCGTTGGCAAGGTGATGGCGTAAGCGTCAAGACGCTCGAGTATCGCAACGGTCTGCCAAAGCCTGAGGTGGCAAGCTTTCGCCGCTATGAATCTTACGGGCAGAGTTTTGCCGATTATGTAGAGTTTATCCAGGGAAATCCCCGTTATCGCCAGGCACTGGAGAAAGCCGACGATCCGGAAGCTTATGTTCGTGAACTACAGAACGCGGGTTACGCTACTGATCCATTCTATGCTAAAAAAATAACGTCAATTTTCAGTAGCGATTCTTTGAACGTAGCAACGAAGTAGAATCGAATCCAATCTCTGTCCTGGTCTGACTGCTTCCAGTTAAGAGCTTCCTATATCCAGGCATCCAGTCACACCCGCGAAAGCGGGAATCTAGGGCCTGTTCACACTAATTAGCCTATCAGCAATCAATGAGAAGTTGATAAAGAACCTGAATACGACATCAAGTT
>JALUYN010000626.1 GCA_027012915.1 Cellvibrionaceae bacterium | reverse complement strand
TGGTCAGCTACCGTTTCTCCACGACACTGATGCAACTGAGCCGCAAGCTCTGGTACAGCCTCTTTGTCATCAATGCACTGGTACCACCCTTGTTCTACGGTTCCGTGTTTGCTCTGACCATGGTTCGCCCCGAACACGAGAGCCTGTTTATCTATATGTTGATGGCAGTTCTGGCGCTGCTCGGGGGAGGCATTGTCAGCTTTTCAACCCACCGTGGGGTTGCCAACGCCTACCTGCTGGTGGTGACACTACCGACGTTATTGTGCATTGTGTTTCTCCCTATCGACCGCGGCATCGAAGGGACCATGTTAGTGCTGTACATGGTCTTTATGTTCTTTCAAATCCGGCGTTTGAATCAGGAGTACAGACTCAGAATCAATCAGCGCCTGGAGCTGGAGAAGCTCACCAAAATCGACAGTCTCACTGGCATCTACAACCGTCGCTACTTTGATGAAGCACTGCGGTTGTACTGGAAATCTCATCTGCGCGTACAGCATCCCCTTGCACTGTTGCTAATCGACATCGACAAATTTAAGCGGGTGAACGACCAATATGGCCATCCGGCCGGAGACGAAGTTATTAGAGAAGTGGCGCGCAGTATTGATAAAGCCTTTCGCCGCGAAACCGACATCGTAGCAAGGATTGGCGGCGAGGAATTTGCCGTACTGATATCGCAGACCGAAGCGGATTTTGTCGACACCTGCGCTGAGGACATTCGCAGAGAGATTGAAGGTAAACCGGTAGTCTTTGAAGGCCAGACTATCTCCATCAGTGTCAGTATCGGTGCTGTATCACTGATACCCCAGGAGGGAATGGCCCGCTCCGAGTTCTACAAGGCGGCCGACGATTGTCTCTACCAAGCCAAAGAGCAGGGACGCAATCGAGTGGTTAGCCAGAACCAACAGGCACCACCGATGGAAGTTCAATTGACGGGGTCGGAGTAAATTACCTGCTCCACCCTCTGTAGAGCGCGTCGCGAAATATCGACACCAAAAAAACGGCGCTCAAGGTTGCCCCTGAGCGCCGCTGGCAGACTGCCTACAGCTCCGAATCAGTCCAGAGTCTTCAGCATGTCTTTTTCATAGGCTGCCAACTTGTCGAAGTTGCCATTGGCTACCTGATTGGCCCAATCAGGATTGGCGATCAGGGCACGACCTACGGCTACCAAATCAAACTCATCTTTACCCATGCGCTCGATCAGGTTGTCCAGGCTGGCTGGCTCAGCTTCTTTGAAGTCTACAAAGCCATCGTCTGGCAGGAAGTCTGCGTTCAGACCTACGCTGCCCACGGTGATAGCTGGTTTGCCAGTGATCTTGCGAGTCCAACCCGCCAAGTTCAAATCGCTACCTTCAAATTCTGGTTCCCAGAAACGACGCTGTGAACAGTGGAAGATATCGACACCAGCTTCGGACAATGGCTTCAGGAATGCCTCCAGCAGCTCAGGCGTGTCACACAGACGTGCGGTGTAATCCTGTTGCTTCCACTGTGAGAAGCGCAGAATGATCGGGAAATCAGGTCCTACAGCTGCGCGCACGGCCTTGATGATTTCAAGAGCGAAACGCGAGCGGTTTTCCATGCTGCCGCCGTACTCGTCATCACGCTGATTGGTACCTTCCCAGAAGAACTGGTCGATCAGGTAACCGTGAGCACCGTGCAACTCAATGGCATCGAAGCCGATGTCTTTGGAATCTTTCGCCGCTTGAGCGAAGGCCGCAACCACTTCGGCGATATCTTCTTTGGTCATAGCGTGACCGGTTACTTTGCCAGGCATAGCCATGCCACTTGGGCTGTACCCTGGTGTGTCGCCACCAGGCTCGACGCCAGGCTTGCGCACGCCACCAACGTGCCACAGCTGAGGA
This sequence comes from Cellvibrionaceae bacterium, assembly GCA_027012915.1. The sequence goes on along the minus strand of JALUYN010000626.1, from coordinate 4,644 downwards.
GCAATTTTTCCACCTGCTGCGTGAACCGCATCCACAACTTTCTTCCAGCCAGCCAGCGCTTTTTCGCCGTAAATAGCAGGAACATTAGGGTAGGCAATTGCGGCTTTGTGATTAATGAAAGTACCTTCGGTAACAATCAAACCCACACCGCCTTCAGCGCGACGCTTGTAGTACTCCACTACCATGTCGTTAGGCACATTGCCCGGCGAGTAGGTGCGGGTCATAGGCGCCATAACAATGCGGTTGTTCAGTTCCAGATTGCCCAGTTTGAAAGGCTTAAACAGGTTTTCATTTCCTGACATATCGACCTCTATTTCTCTCTTCGTGTTTTCAACCAACCTATCAGTAGGATGGTTAGACAGTTAAAAAAATACCCCGGGCATCGCTGCTCGAGGCCGTTCTTTTTCCTATTCCCTATGCGCTTCTGGCGCTTTTGCCCTGAGCTTCCTGCTCGCCGCGCAGCAAAATATTCAGCTGCTGCATGGCATCAATATAAATCTGATCACCGTGAATTCGCGAGTACTGCAACGCCCCCTTGTAAATCATGACACAGAGTACCGCCTGCGCTTCAATCGAGCCTTTGAAATTGAACTCGCCACTGTCGCGCCCTTCCTGCAGCAGCTCCGCCATAAACTCTAGCTCTTCGACATCGAGTTTCTTCATGACCCGGATCATTTCTTCAGGCAGTGTCGCCATATCCGCATGCAAACTGCTTAACGGGCAGATTTTGTCGATACCGCACACCGTGCGCAGAGCCGTATTGATGTAATAATTCATCTTGTCCAGCGCACCGCCGTCGATGGCGCGCGCCTTGGCGTACTCGCGATCATGCCAACGCTTAATGGACTCGCACAGAGCCACCCCCAAATCCACTTTCTTGGGAAAATGGTGATGGATACTGGCTTTGGTTATTCCCAGCTCACGAGACAGATCCTGATAACTGAAGCTGTCGAAGCCCCTGGTCTGGAGCAACTCCAGCGCCAGGGTAATGATCTGGTCTTTGCGGTTCTTCATTCGTACTTGCATGGGAGGCGATACTAACCTACTAGTAGGTTAGTTACAATCGAAAGGAGAATAAAAGTTGATCAACCGGCAGCTCACGCCGCCAGCCTCTAGGATCTGTGATTAAGCGGCAATCTGGCGAATCTGACTGTTGGCCGCATCAATAGCAGCGTCTCGTTGATCACCCATGGCCAAACCCTCAACGTAGATAAACTCCACATCATCTAGGCCCAGAAAACCCAATACCTGACGAATATAAGGTGTCTGCAGATCAGCTTCTGTTCCGGCGTACTTGCCGCCGCGCGTCGCCACTACGTAGACCTTTTTGCCAGTCAGGGTGCCCTGTGGACCTGTGGCGGTGTAGTTAAAGGTCTCTCCGGCACGCGCCACGTGGTCAATCCAGGCTTTAAATGCCGACGGAATGCCAAAGTTATAGAGAGGCAGCCCCAATACGATGGTGTCGCTGTCGCGCAGCTCGCCGATCAACGTATCGGACAATTCCACCGCGTAACGCTGTGACAAACTGCGCGCTTCGGGTGCCACACCAAATCCGGCGTGCTGCTCGGCGGTCAGATGCGGAATGTCCAAGGCACCCACATCGCGCTTGATGACATTGGCCTGTTGATTGAGGGCCAGATTCAGCGCCAATTTCGATGCCAAAATGGTGGATGTCGCTTCTTGGCCGTGCAGACTGGTGTTGATTTGCAGTACTTTTTTCATGTCTGATTCTCCGTAGTAGGTTCTGTTCTCTCGCTTCAGATAGTTCGTGGATTGTCAGGCTCAGCGGCAATATCTGAGTGACTTGGGAATCAGTTTATATCTATAATTTCGTTTATTAACCGCCAGAAATCGCTTATAAAAATCGAAATTTTCGATGATTTACCGCGTATCCAATGACGATGACTCACAAGCAACCCGCCAACAAGGACATTCAAGTCACTCTGGAGCAATGGCAGATGCTCGACGCCGTGGTGCAGTCGGGCGGTTTTCAGCGTGCTGCTGAGCAACTCAACAAGAGTCAGTCCACTGTCAGCTATGGAGTGCGCCAGCTTCAGCAGAAACTGGGCATACAACTGCTGGAAATTCGCGGACGCCGTGCGGTACTCACCGACGCCGGCGAGGCCGTCTTGCGCCGCGCCCGGCAACTGCTGAACCAGGCTAAAGCCCTGGAAAAGGCCTCCGCAGACCTTGCCGCAGGCTGGGAGCCGGAGGTCACTCTGGTGGTTGATGCCATCTTCCCCGATTGCCTGGTGGCGCAGGTACTGGAAGATTTTGCACCGCAATCCCGCGGCTCACGCATAGAGGTTATTTCCAGCACGCTTTCCGGAACCCAGGACGCGGTGATTAACGGCCAGGCAGATCTGGCCATTTGTGGCCAAATGCCCACCGGTTTTTTGGGCGAGCCCACCGTGGAAATGGAGTTTGTCCAGATTGCCTCCTGCAATCATCCATTGGTCATCCAAGAGCGCTTGGTTACCGAGGATGACATGCGACAACACCGGCAAATAGTGGTGCGAGACAGCGGGGCTTATAGACGCCTTGATGCCGGCTGGCTAGGCTCCCGCGAACGTTGGACCGTCAGTAACTTTTACCAATCGATCAGCCTCATCAAACAAGGGCTGGGCCACGCTCGCTTGCCTCGGCATATGGTGGAGGCGGAACTGGCTGACGGCAGTATCAAGGAGCTGCGATTGGAGGCTCCAGGCAAGCTTACTTACGAATGCCAACTGGTGTTTGCACAGAAACACCAGGCGGGCCCGGCGACGCAGCTTCTGGCCGAAAAAATTCGCTACCGCTGCCGTCAGTGGCAATGGCAAACTGAGCAGCAGACCACGCGTTCTTGAACGCACCGAAGAACAAAGGCAGTACAGGAATATGGCGGCACTTAACGAACACGGCTATGGCGTCGAAGACGCTTCTTACAAAGCAGCAGGTGAATACGAGGGCATCGAGCGGCTGGTAAATGATTTTTACGATTTTATGGAAACTCTTGAGGAAGCCAGAACCATTCGCGACATGCATGGCGACAATCTCGTAGAGTCTCGAAAAAAGCTCACGTACTTCCTCAGTGGCTGGCTCGGCGGCCCCAAACTGTTCAGCCAGAACTACTACCCGATTCGCATCCCCATGGCTCACAAGCATCTGGATGTGGGCGAAGCCGAACGCGACGCCTGGATGCTGTGTATGAAGCGCGCCGTGGCGCTGCAACCCTACGCCGACAGCTTTAAGGAATACCTGATCGAACAGCTGTTTGTGCCAGCCGAACGCATTCGCATGGCCTGCGCCAAACCATGACAGATCACTCCCGCTTTATCGGTATCGACCTGGGCGGCACCAAGACCGAAATAGTGATATTGGACAGCGACAGTCAGGAGCTGTTGCGCAAGCGCAGTGCAACACCCGCGGGAGATTATCGGGCCGTATTGGAAAATATTGCGAGCATGGTCGCGGATACAGAAGCGCGCCTGGGTGCCAGCAACTTGCCGGTAGGCATTGGTATTCCCGGCACCATCAGCCGCCACACCGGACTGATCAAGAATTCGAACTCCACATGCCTCAACGGCCAACCTTTTCAGTCCGATATTGAAGCGCTGTTGGGGCGCGCGGTAGCCATCAGTAACGACGCCAACTGCCTGGCCGTCTCAGAGGCCGTCGATGGCGCAGGCAGGGATCACCGCACCGTATTCGCCGCCATTCTCGGCACCGGTTGCGGCGCGGGGATCGCCATTGATAAACAGGCACTGAATGGCGCCAACGGTATTGCCGGGGAGTGGGGACATATTCCCATGCCGGGTGTCAGCGACTCTCAGCGCCAAAGCCGCCCCTGCTACTGCGGACAAAGCGGCTGCGTGGAGACATTTCTGTCCGGCACCGGGCTGGCATTGACACACCAACAGCTCCATCAGACCGTACTGAGCGCCGAGGAGATTCACCGGCTCGCCGAACAAGGCCACATTGCGGCACAAGATACACTGGGACAGTATCAGCAACATCTATTGTCAGGACTGACGCTGATTATCAATATCCTCGACCCTGACATCATCGTTTTGGGTGGCGGCGTATCAAACATCCAAAGCCTCTATCCGTACCTCAATAGACAGCTGCCCGAGAGCGTTTTCGGGCGTGAGTGCGACACTCGCGTGGTTGCCTCCAACCATGGGGATTCCAGTGGCGTCAGAGGGGCGGCATGGTTGAATCGATAAAATTTTCCATCAAGGACAACATCCAGAACACCGGCGACACACTGGACTTCCTGTTCGCGCTGCCCGTCATTCTGGGCATGTTTCACTTCTATATTTTCAGCCTTTGGTTCTACTGGGACTTGGCGCCGGAGATTCCCCTGGTACTCGGCACTGCTGTGCTGTTCTTCTGCTACCGTCGACTCGAGTGGTACATTCCCCTCAAAGTGGAAAGCCAACATCGCACCTCTTCTGCAACTCGAGTGCACTGGCTTGAAACGCTGATCTGGTATGCGATCACCGCCGGACTCTTCTGGCATCTTTCCAGCCACTTTGATTTCAGAGCCGAACTGAGCCAGAGCTATTTCAAGGTAATACTCTGGGGCTACACCGCGGTACTGGTGATTTTATTGACCCTCGGAACCGTCACCGAGTACCTGATCTCTTTTATCTCCGGATTTAT
>JALUYN010000625.1 GCA_027012915.1 Cellvibrionaceae bacterium | reverse complement strand
CAGGTCACACTGGCCAACAATGGTGTGGAGGCGTTTCAGATTCTCAATGAGCACAAGGAGCGCCATTTCGATGCCATTCTTATGGATATGGAAATGCCGCGCATGGACGGCTACCAGACTACCCGTCTGATTCGTGAGGGCGATCACGATAGAGATATCCCGATTATTGCCATGACGGCGCACGCTCTTCAGGGGGATCGGGAATTGTGTTTACACACGGGCATGGATGATTACCTGACAAAACCCGTAAATCCCAAGTTGCTATATCAGATCATTGCTAAACACATAGTTCATCGCACGACTATTCAGACCCGCAAGTAGTGTTTTGTCCGGTTGTTCTGGTGTAGTGTGTTGAACTATAGAAGTATTGGCGACAAACACACTCCATGGCCCCGCTTGAGCCCAGTGCACCATTATTTGATATCGATCGCTCTGATCTGACCAGTATCAGAAAGCGGTTTCTCGCGTTCAATCAAAAGCGGCTGGAGCGCACCCTCGACAGCCTCAATTCACGTCAACAGTTGTTCTTGGAATTGGTGCCCCTGCTGTTTCACATCAACCATCCCTCGCTGCCTGGTTATACCAGTGGCAAGCCCCGGGTGGGCATTATCAATTTTAAACCCGACAAAATATTGTTGAAGAAGGCGCGGCAGTTTGCTCGAAGCTTTCGCTATCCCGTATTGAAGACCCGAGGTTACGGGATTCTTTCGATTTTTGTAATGGGCAGTATAGGTACCATTGGGCAGAGCCGCAGTAGCGATCTCGACTTCTGGATTTGCCATGATCCGCGCTTGAGTCCTCGCGAGGTCGAGTTACTCAGGCAGCGCTGCGACATCATTGAACAGTGGGCTGATGGTATCGGTCTGGAGGTGTGTTTTTTTCTTATGAACGCTCAGGCGTTCCGCGAAGGCCGGGTTAGCGAGTTGTCGGAAGAGTCCAGTGGTAGCACTCAGCACAAGCTGTTGCTGGACGAATTCTATCGTACCGCCATCCACCTGGCGGGCCAGCTGCCTCTGTGGTGGTTTGTGCCGCCGCAATACGAATCTGAGTACCCGGCCTACACGCGACAGCTGTTACATCAGCGCTTCTTAAGGGAAAGCGAAGTGCTGGATTTGGGGGGGCTCGATCGATTGCCGGCCCGGGAGTTTGTTACGGCAGCCGTGTGGCAATTGTACAAAGCTATCGAATCGCCCTATAAATCGCTGCTTAAGCTGTTGCTGCTGGAGGTTTACTCCCGTCGTCAAAGTGATGGCGATATTCTCTGCATTAAGCTCAAGCAGGCCATCTACGACAATCGCGCGTCGGTGGATGCGCTGGACCCCTATCTGCTGTTGTTTCAGTCGCTATCTGACTACATGCAACAGGGCCAGCAACCTCAGCGTTTGGAGTTGGTACGCCGATGTTTCTATTTTAAGGTGAACAAACCGCTGTCACAGGCCCCCAAAACTCTGCCGGCTTCGTGGCAACGGCGTTTGCTGTCCGACATGGTTCATCAGTGGGGGTGGGATAACTCCCAGGTGAAGGAATTGGACAGGCGAAGCCAGTGGAAAGTGGCGCGCGTGGTGGACGAAAAGAAAGTTCTGATCGCCGAGCTGTTATCGAGTTACCGGTTGCTCAGTGAGTACGCACAGAATCTTGATCCTGTGAGTAATGACCAGCTGCAACGTGAGATAGCCATTCTCGGGCGCAAACTCTACGCCGCGTTTGAGCGCAAAGCGGGCAAAATTGAATGGGTTAATATCAGCATCTCCAAAGATGTATCGGAGGACTATCTGACGTTCTACCAGCGTCAGGGTGCGCAACTGCAGTGGCAGTGGGATGCATTGCCTCAGCGAAAATTCGAAGCGCCGGATTTTGCTCAATCTTTCAAATCCTGCGGCTCATTGATGGAGATATTCGTCTGGAGTTATGTCAATCGGGTGATGATGGATCATACCAGCGTTACTATCCGCGCAGGCAGCCGAGACATCAATGCCAGAGGCCTATATCAGGCCTGCAGTGAGTGGTTGCCGCAGGAGCAGCTGCAATCGTTGCGGCCAAATTTCAATGACAAGCCCGTGCCGCGCCGTGTTTTGGTCGCAATCAATGTGCTGAGCCAGGATGATCAATCATCGCCCGCAGCGGAATTCCCCTCGGTTAATCCCCTGGCGGTGGGCAAGAACAATCACTCGTTACTGCACGATATTCATATTATTTGCTGCAATAGCTGGAATGAAATCACGGTACACAGCTACGATCAGCTCCCGCTTGAGTATTTTGTACGTGAATGGCTGGCACTGTTTGCCAATGTCAGGGGCGAGTCCGATTGCGAAGTGAGTTTTTATTGCGAGCAAAGGCATCATGCCAACTCTCTCAAGATTCGTCTGGAGCAGATCGTCAAGCAGTTGGATCGTCATCTGGTGCGACTACCCCCACATCAAGCCGGTCAGTGGTTTGTGGGATGCGGCGATGAAATTATCTGTGTGGAAAAACACGATCAGCAAATGGCAGTGAGCCGCTTCTGGAGATTGGATGACGTAATGAGTCATCTGCAGGTACCACGGTCGCAGCATTGTGCCATTGCTTTCGATCCTTTGACCCTGAGTGGAGAACCTATCGCGGCCATCTTTCGAGAGCGTTTGAGCCCGGCGATTCAGGTTTTCTATCGAGCGGATGGCGATCTGGCACAGATCTATCTCTTCGATGAAAACAACACGTTGGTGCAATATGCCGTGCCATTTTGCGATGAGCAACTGCTGCTGCGGCCTTTGCACCGGTTTATTCGCTCGGTGGTTGCGCGGCTGCAGTTGGCCAGAGACGGGCGCGATTTTGGCATCTATCCTGTGGAGTTCTATCGTCTGCAGCAGCAATCTTCAGGACAGTTCAAAGCAGAACGTACGCATGTCACCACAGAGTTGCAGAATCTACAGTTTTTTAATCTGCAGGCCATCGCCAGCAGCGACCCGGAGGGTGTCAGTGGATTTTCTATCTACTGTGGCGATCTGGCGTTTCATCCGGCAGAACTCGGTGAAAGTTTGTACACACGGGTGGCCGAGCATGTTCTTTCCAAGCGGCGTCACGGTGAGCGATACCCCTGCTATTTGACGGATTTGGATCTGGGATTGAGCTCTCTGTTGCAGGTGGACGATGCACCTATGCAGGTTGCGCGTTTTATCGAGGCGAAAAACCGGGTCGAAGCACGTCTGAACCAGGCGTTGCAGGCTCTGTAGCCAGACTTGATCGCGACTTCATTTGTTGTGGCCGATGCCGTGCAAACGGTATACTTCCCCGTTTCTTAATCTACTCAAACTGGAGTTGTCATGCGTCACCTGTCTACCCTATGTCTGTCGCTGCTGTTGCTTGCCGGTGTTACCGCCTGTGGTCAGAAGGGACCATTGACGCTGCCCGCTGAGCCTGCGGCTCAGTTCGCATCTGAGAAAGTGGCCTCCGAGAGAGCCCAGTAACATTTATTGGTGGGCGTCCTGGTGACGGCTACGCAATCTTCACTATCTTGGCTTTGCCTATTTTTTGAGTTTCACCATGTCTGAATTTTCACAACGCGACGGACAGTTGTACGTTGAACAGTTGCCCCTGCAAGCATTGGCTGAGCAGTATGGCACCCCTTTGTATGTCTACAGTGAGGCAGCCTTTAGCAATCATTTCCTGGACTACGCCAACGCCCTGGGAGATCACCCCGGGATGATCTGCTATGCGGTCAAAGCCAACTCCAATATTGCCATTCTCAATGTTCTGGCTCGTTTGGGTGCGGGCTTTGATATTGTTTCTGAGGGTGAATTGGAGCGCGTATTGCTGGCTGGTGGCGATCCGGCCAAGGTGGTTTTTTCCGGCGTGGGCAAGACTCCTGCGGAGATGCGCCGCGCGCTCGATGCCGGCGTGCACTGTTTTAATGTTGAGTCGGAAGCCGAGCTCGAAGTGCTGGCTCAAGTGGCCGAAGAATGCGGCTCAGTGGCCAATGTCTCACTGCGGGTAAATCCCGATGTGGACGCCAATACCCATCCGTACATTTCCACGGGCTTGAAAGAGAACAAATTTGGCATTGATATTCAGCGAGCACCACAGGTGTACGCAAGAGCGGCCGAGCTGGCTTCGTTGAAGGTAGTCGGTGTCGATTGTCACATCGGCTCACAGCTGACCCAGCTGGATCCCTTTTTGGACGCTCTAGAGCGTGTTTTGAGTCTGGTGGATACGCTGGCCGAAAAAGGTATTGCCATAGAACACATGGATTTGGGTGGTGGTTTGGGTGTGACCTACAAGGATGAGCAACCACCGGCGGTTTCCGATTTTATGGCGTCCATCAAGGCTCGTCTGGGCAATCGCAATTTGGCGTTGATCTTTGAGCCTGGGCGCTCTATTGCCGCCAATGCCGGTGTATTGGTCACTCGAGTGGAATATCTGAAACCCACCGAGCACAAAAACTTTGCCATTATTGATGGTGCCATGAATGACAATATTCGTCCTTCCTTGTACCAAGCTTGGCAGAATGTACTGCCGCTGGTGGCTCACGAGGGCGAAACAATGGATTGGGATCTGGTCGGTCCGGTGTGTGAAACCGGAGATTTTCTGGCCAAAGACCGCAGTCTGTGCCTGGCTCAGGGAGATTATCTGGCGTTGATGTCGTCCGGGGCTTACGGCTTTACCATGAGTTCCAACTACAACAGCCGACCGCGAGCGGCGGAAGTGATGGTGCGTGGTGATCAAAGCCACCTGATTCGTGCGCGAGAGTCTCTTGCGGATCTTACCCGGGGCGAAACCCTGCTACCTGAGGAGTAAATCGTGCGCTTTCGATTCACCAAAATGCATGGCCTGGGCAACGATTTTATCGTGATCGACGCTATTGGCCAGAAAGTGAAGTTGTCCGCTACTCAGGTTCAGAAGTTAGCTGACCGGCGTTTTGGTATTGGCTGTGACCAGGTGTTGCTCGTTGAAGTCCCGCAAAGTCCCGATGTGGATTTTCGCTATCGGATATACAACGCCGATGGCTCCGAGGTGGAAAACTGTGGCAATGGCGCGCGCTGCTTTGCCCGCTTTGTCACGGATCGCAAGTTGACCGGCAAGCGCAATATCGTGGTGGAAACCGCCAATGGCATCATGACTTTGAAACTGCAGGACAATGGCGAAGTAACCGTGGATATGGGTCAGCCAGTCCTTGAGCCCGCGCAAATTCCATTTCGTGCCGACAATCGCCAAGTGACTTACCCGCTACAAGTGGACGGCCACAGCCTGGAGATTGGCGCTGTATCCATGGGCAACCCCCACGCCGTTACAGTAGTAGAGGACGTTGCCAATTTCGACGTGGACACCGTGGGCCCTCAAGTGGAGGCGCACTTGGATTTCCCGCAAAAAGTAAACGCTGGCTTTATGGAAATTGTTTCGCGCAGTGAGATCAATCTGCGGGTGTATGAACGCGGCGCGGGTGAAACCCTGGCGTGCGGCACCGGAGCCTGTGCCGCCGTGGTGGCCGGGCGCCTACGCAACCTGTTAGACTCGAACGTTATTGTTAATCTTCCCGGTGGTCGGCTGACCATAGAGTGGATGGGCGAGGGGCACCCGGTCTTAATGACGGGCCCTGCGACCCATGTATTTCACGGACAAACCAAGATATAAGTGCTATGAGTGATACCCCGGTAGCCAGTACCGAGCAGACTGTAACTGAAGCCCAGGTGGTTGAGTATTTACGCCGCAATTCCAATTTCTTTGAGTCTCAACCCGGCTTGTTGTCGGATCTGAGTCTGCCCCATGAGAGCGGTAAAGCAATCTCTTTGGTCGAGCGTCAAGTTTCAGTGTTGCGCGAGCGCAATATGGAAATGCGCCATCGCCTGACCAAGTTATTGGACAATGCACGGGATAACGATCGCCTGTTCGATAAAACCAAGAAGCTGGTGTTGGCTCTACTAGAGGGCCGCGATTTGACCGCTACCGTGGACGCCCTGTTTCACAGCTTTAGCAACGATTTTGGTATTCACTACACCACTTTATTGCTGTTTGGTAACGAACCAGACTTTCCGGCCAGCCAGGCACGAGTCGTGCAGTTGAAGGAAGCCCGCGATTTTATCGGCAATCTGCTAAAGAGCAATCGCGCTTTGTGCGGCAGCTTCAGCGACCAGGAAAATCACTACCTGTTCCCGGACCACAGTAAGCATGTAGGATCGGTCGCTCTGGTGCCACTGATCTACGGCAATACCTTTGGGCTGCTGGCGATTGCCAACCGCGATCCAAACTACTATCGCTCTAGCATGGGCACCCTGTTCTTGAGCTACATTGGCGAAGTGCTGAATCGCACTTTGCCAAAGCACTTGCCCTAGGACGTTATATAGAACGCCCGCTATAGCCACTGTTAGGTTTTTGCGGTGGGTCGCCGGAGGTGCGGCGATCCACATGCTCAATCTGGCCGCCGCTGGCCAGAAACGCCTCTATCTCTTGTTGCAGCTTATCCCGCACTTTCTTGCGGCAATCCACACTCAGGTGCTCAGCACCTACATCTTTCGCATCGAAGTCTTCATCAGTCATGATTCAACCCTCTA
>JALUYN010000624.1 GCA_027012915.1 Cellvibrionaceae bacterium | reverse complement strand
TAAGAAATCACTTTCAATCCGCTGTTGATAGGCACCCGCATTTGTCGTTGAAACTGGAATTCCGCGACGGTGGTCCCATTGGCGCCAATGCCTTCGCGCTGCCGGATGGCACCATAATATTTACCGATCAAATGATACGTTTGGCGCGACATGACGATGAGCTTCTGGCAGTATTTGCCCATGAAATCGGCCATGTAGAACACCGCCATGGAATGCGCTCTGTGGTTCAGAACTCTTTGTTGGCATTTCTTCTGTTGATGATGACCGGTGATACCTCCGCTACTGCTGAGATCTTTCTGGCACTGCCGATTATTTTAACGGAGCTTTCCTATTCGAGAAATTTTGAGCGGGAATCGGACGACTACGCGCTGCAGTATCTGCGCGATAACAATATTCCCGTCCGCCATTTTCCCGCTCTTATGCAACGCCTGGAAAAGCAAGGACCATGCTACAGCAAGGTCGAGCGAGAAATAGTTCAACGATTCGAAAAGGAAGATGAAGTTGTCGTTGAAGAATCTCGCTCTGCCGATGAAGATATGACACAGGAGCTTCTCGATAAGGCGGTGGAGCAAGCCCTGGCACAACAGTGTAATCCTGAAGCTCTGGATGCCATGCCAGATATCAAAAAGTCTGAAGAAGATTTCGATTTCAGCAACTACCTTTCGACTCATCCATCCACGGCTGAGCGTTTGCAGCGTTTCCACTAATCCTCGAGTCGAGAATTTCTCCGAAAACCGACGTCATGCTGGCACTAGGTGCTCTACTGATTTATGGTGTGCGACTGTAATTGAAAGGGCTTACGCATGAGTGGCGTACAACAACAGGAACCCTCGGGCAGCAGTCCCTGTCCCCTTTGCGGTCACGATAACAGCTGTGCAGTGGGCAGCGATGCTCCCTGCTGGTGTTTTACAACTTCGGTACCCAAGGCCTTGCTGGAACTATTGCCGGATCATCAACGCCGAAAATCCTGCGTTTGTTTCGCCTGTGTCCAGGCTTTCAATGACGATCCGCAGGCTTTCAGGGAGACATGGGCCAAGCGATGAATAAGATTACAACTCGGGGAAACAGAATGAAATGTTTAGTGGCCTTACTTTCGGCTGTTCTCTCTTGCAGTGCAGTCGAAGCTGCTGAAATGGAAGTGTTTCACTTCGGCGCGCAATGGTGTGGCCCCTGCAATTATTCGCTGAAGCAACTGGAAAAATACAAAGCGACCAATCCCTCCGTAAAAGTCGAGCATGTGGATGTCAGCGAACAGGAGGATCACCCGGCCATCAAGCGCTATGGCATTTCCGGTATTCCCAGTATTGTGGTGCAGACCGCCGACAATCATTGTGTTTTGCCGCTAATGAATCCCGGCGCACCCTTGTCGGAAAATATCAAAGCTTGCTCAAAAAACGCCGCCGGCAATTAGCCCGAGGTTCCGTCGTTCTCGGGAAAGACGATTTCTGAAATATCTGGAAATGCTTATCGCTCAAAAGAAACCAGCTTAGGAACCACTCCCGTCTTCCTATATACATAAATCCAGGAGTCTCCATATGTTTAAGAGGTTTATCCCGCTTCTCCTTCTGGCCGCTTTCTCTCAAGGTGGTTCGGCGCAGATTGTACACACCGAAATCACTGACAATGCCGCTGACAAAACCACCGAAAAAGCCACTGTCCGAGTAGAGCAGATCACCGAGGGGCACGACACCATTTGGGCCATCGCGTTTCTGGGGGCAGACGAGATTTTGTTTACAGAGCGCGGTGGTGGCATAGGCAAGGTGTCTCTTCAAAGCGGACAGGTGTCCAAGCTTCAGGCCACCCCTGAAGTACTGGCCGAGGGCCAGGGCGGACTATTGGATGTGGCAGTACCGCCTGACTACACGGCAGGCGATTGGGTGTATTTCACCTACGTGAAGGATCAGGGTGGTCAAGGGGTAACGGTATTGGCGCAAGCGAAGATCGCCGCTGGCAAGCTGGTGCAGTGGCGAGATCTGTTGGTGTCGGACTCCGCCAGCAAGAAGCGCATACATTTTGGCAGCCGTATCGCCTTTGATGGCAAAGGGCATCTGTTTTTTACTGTGGGGGATCGCGGCGTGCGACCCAGCGCGCAGGATCTGAGCAATCACAACGGCTCGGTGATTCGCTTGAACCTCGATGGTAGTATTCCCAAGGACAATCCGTTTCTAGACAAAAGCGGGGCGTTGCCCGGCATTTGGAGTTACGGCCATCGCAATCCCCAGGGCATTGCTTACGACGCAGTCAATAAACGGCTGTGGGTCATAGAGCATGGTCCGCGCGGTGGCGATGAAATCAATCTGGTACTACCCGGGCGCAATTACGGTTGGCCTGAAATTTCCTATGGCAAGGAATACTGGGGGCCGGTGGACGTGGCGGACGATACCCATCGCGATGGTATGGAGCAGCCCCACAAAGTCTACATTCCTTCCATCGCTCCTTCGTCGCTGTTGCTGTATCAGGGCCGTGCTTTTCCCGCTTGGCGGGGCGATCTGTTCGCAGGGGCTTTGCGCCTGACTCATATCAATCGCGTTAGCGTCAGTGCTGCGGGAGAACTGGTTGGCGAAGAACGCTTGCTGGAAGATTTTGGTGAGAGAATCAGAGATCTGATCGAAGGGCCCGACGGGCTTATCTATTTTTCCACAGACAGTGGTAAGATTTTTCGTATGAGCCCGGCGTCTGACCAAAATTAAAGCGGAAGATAAGCTGGGGCTGTTAAACATAACGATTCAGAAAAGGACTTTAGATGTCGAATTCAAAACTGCTGATGTTGGGCCTGTTGTTGCTGGGCTTTGTGTTTCTAGCGGACTTCTATAGCGGCGTGCAGGAGCAGAAGCGTGCGCAGCAAGCGGCGTTAGAGCAAGAGAAGCGCGAGCAGGAACAACGCGCGCACGAGCAGCGCATGCAAGAGCTTGAAGAGCAAAATCGCCAGCGGGAAGATCTGTTGCGCCGCGAAGCGGAGCAAATGCAACAGCGCCAGCAAATGATCGATCAAGCCAACAAAATGGGCGAAAAGGCATTGCGCGGCGCCAAACTTTTCCAGGGGCTGCAGATGGCAGGCCTGTTCAAAATGACAATCAGCGAGTTCTATCAATCCCGCGGCAGACTGCCTGCTTCAAATAACGAGGTTGGACTAGAGTCGCCAGAAGCCTACGCCTCGGATGCACTGGCCGCAGCGGAAGTGCGCAGTGGTGGCGTAATAACGCTGATCTACAATGCCGAAAGCGGTGTCGATGGCGGAGAAATCTACCTGTTACCCGAAGAGCGGGCTTATGGCCTGAGTTGGTCTTGTGAAACGCCGGACTATAAGCATATTAAGCAATTGATAAATTCGTGTGAGTTCGCGTTGGGTCGACACTAGTGGCCAGAAGGTCGGGATGATAGACAGCTAGGAAGATAGACTGCGCGGAAGATAAAGAGCTAGGAAGATAAAAAGCTAGGAGGATAGAAGGCTAGGAGGATAGAAGGCTAGGGTGCTGGGTGAATTCTACTCTGGCTTATCATTGATACGGCGACAGGCAGTCACATGAAACTCCAGATTTGCGATAAGTAGCATATCAACCAGAGTTGATGTGCTTGGAAGCCAACAAAATCATCGAAATAAGCGACTTAAGTTCGTGTATTGCTATACATGGCCAAAAATGGCATGAAAAACAGGGTGTTATTCCTTTCAGTAAAAATAACTCTCGAAATATGTGGCTGGAGAAAGCGCCCAAAGGGCGCATATTGCAATAGACGCCCAATCTGATAGATTGAGCAACAGATTGATTTAAGGGAATAAATTGATCGATCCCTCCTTCTTTTTATCTCCCTTGATACGACCAATAAATAGGCGACCCTGGGTCGTTGAATAAGCTGTTATAAATCAAGGAAAGTTCGGTGCTAGAACGATTCTTTAAAAAAAAGGAGTTTAAGCTATATCTTGGTAGCCTTACCGTAGCTCCAAGAACTGACCTAAAGCGTCATGTCGATCAATGGGACATTCTGTGCCAAGAAAACATAGATTCGTCGCTGCGTAAGAGACTAGTTGAAATCTTCGAACTCCCGCCCGCGAATATGATCAAACAGCCCACTGATGCTGATTTGGGATTAGATGTGGTCGTTCCAAAGTTTCAGTCCGGAGATATGGTGGATATAGCTCTCGGAGATTTTGGTTTTCCCTTGATGTGGCGCCCACAGGTAGAGGTAGCGGCAAGAATATATCGAATTGACACGGGTAAAACTGTCCTCACAGCTAGCTCGAAGTCGCGAATTACATGGAAGCAATATTTTTCTAGATTATTCACTTTGCGAGCTTTTTTAAGGCTGCGTCCTTTATTCGACGCAAAAGATCTAGACTTTCTACTGCACCAAGCATGCCTGGATTTATTGAAAAAGCTGAGAGCGGCAGTGTGATTTATAACAAGCGGCTGTTGTCGCCCCTTCGGGGCTGGGACTGCCTTTCCGCTGCTTCGCAGCTCCAAGTCAGCCCCAAAGCCGGGCGTTAGATTTCCGGGTTCCCCACAATCAGTAGCCACCTTCTATAGTTATATTGACTCATATAGAGGTGACTAAGATGGGTAGGAAAAGAAACCAAGCATATTCTGAAGAGTTCCGTAGAGAAGCTGTTAAACGATCAGAGAAGCCGGAAGTTAGCACGCCTTCCATCGGAAAGCCTACTCTATCTCTTAGCGGTTTATGCGGACGCCACCAGCCCCAATGATATAAACTCCATCCTTATCAGAGCTCACTCGAGCGCTCTATAGGAAAACGCAAAAATGACCTACACATGTATTTCAATCGATCAGGCGAAAGAGCTGATCAAGTCGGGCGAGGCAACCATTCTGGATATTCGAGATCCTGAATCGTTTATGCGGGGGCATATTCAAGATTCTATTCATGTGTCCAATGACAATGTTGAGGAAATCGTAAACGAGAAGGACAAGACCAAGCCGCTTATCATCTACTGCTATCATGGCAATAGCAGCAAAAACGCCGCCGAGTATTTCTACAATATGGGGTTCGAGCAGTCCTATAGTGTCGATGGCGGGTTTGAGGAGTGGAAGTTAAAACTGTGAGTCTGCCGTTAAGTCGCGCTTGTTTTTGAGAGGACAACTAAAAGAAAGCTCAAACAGTAGCAGGGCAGGATCAATACTATGTCGGCTTCACACTTCTGGCGCTACCCCCAGTGGCCCCATCTTGAATTGCGACGTGTAGAAGACGGCCGCGAGGTTCACTATGCTCCACATTCTCATAAACAGTGGTCGCTGGGTGCGATTACCCATGGCATCAGTACCTTTCAATACCGCGACGATCACTACGATATTAGTGAAGGTGATCTGGTATTGATGAATCCGGAATGGGTCCATAGTTGCAACCCGGTGGATAACCAACCCTGGGCCTACTGGATGCTGTATGTCGATAGCGACTGGTTGACGCAACTGCGTATAGAGTTAGGTCTACAGACTGACGCCCAATGGCGGGATATTCACACCGCGGTTGTTACAGAGAGTGCCAGTAAAGCCAGTCCCTACAACTGGTACCAGCTCTACTGTGATATGGCGGCGGCGTTGACCGACCCGCAAGCCGAAACACTCGAAAAACAATCCCTGTTTGTGGATTTTATGGCGCTGTTGATGGAATACCTGGATCAGCAGCAAGGCGCAACCAAACAGCCATCCAATAGCTCGGACAGTAGCGCTCTTGATGATGTCGCCAGTTATCTGGACCGAGCATTGGCAGAGACTCCCACATTGGAGGACCTGATCGAATTGGCAAGCTGCAGTGAGGGCCATCTGATCAGAAGTTTTCGTCGCCGTTATGGCCTTACGCCCCACGCGTATCTATTAAATCGCCGAATCCAGAAAAGCCAGGAGCTGCTGCGCAATGGCTGTGATATTGCCGAGGTGGCACAACAGTTGGCGTTTGCCGATCAGGCCCATTTTCAGCGCACCTTTAAAAAGCTCACTGCGACGACTCCCGGTCAATACCAATTAAACGCTAGAGTTGCTCCTAAAGAACAATAGCGATGCCACTGCTGGCCAGCAGCACCGCCAATAGACGATTGAACCAGCGCAACCGCGAGGGTTGTTGCAGCCAGCGTCTGAAAAATGCTCCCGCCAATACCCAACACGATAACGACAGCCAACAGATAGGTGCATAGAGCCCGGTAAAGACCAGCAGCTGGTGCATATTGCCGCCCTCCGTATAGGCGCTGATACCCGCTGCGGCGGCCAGCCAGGCCTTGGGGTTAAGCCACTGCATCAGCGCGCCGTAACCAAACCCCGGGGCTCGGTCGGTTGCGTCACTCAGCTCGCCATTGGCTCTAAACAACGCGATACACAGATACAGCAAAAAGGCCGCGCCTGCCCAGCGCAGCAGCTCATAGAGCCAGGGCCATAGGCTGAACAAATGATGCAAGCCCAGCCCTACGGCAACAAACAACAGCAAAAAGCCAATGGTAGCGCCCGATACAAAGACCAGGCCTCGTGCGATGGGGTAGCGACTGCCGCTGCTGAGGCAAACCAGATTTACCGGGCCGGGAGAAATAG
>JALUYN010000623.1 GCA_027012915.1 Cellvibrionaceae bacterium | reverse complement strand
GGTTAGTGCCGCAGTGGTTTTGGTTGCGGGCAGTGGTTTTCTGGCCAGTCGCATGGGGACAGAGTTTCTGCCTCAGTTGGATGAGCACGATATTGCACTGCACGCGCTTCGTATTCCGGGGACAAGCCTGAATCAATCGGTTGCAATGCAAAAACTCTTGGAATCCGAGATTGCTCAATTGCCGGAAGTTCAGCATGTGTTCTCGAAGATCGGCACTCCGGAAGTGGCGACTGATCCCATGCCGCCCAATGTAGCTGACACCTACCTGATTCTAAAACCACAAAACCAGTGGCCGGACACCGGGAAGTCCAAAGAGGTTTTTGTTGCAGAGCTGCGAGAGCTTGTTGAGGCAGTGCCGGGCAACAATTACGAGTTCACCCAGCCCATTGAAATGCGCTTTAACGAGTTGATTGCGGGTGTGCGATCCGATGTTGCGGTGCGTGTCTATGGTGATGATCTTGAATCCCTCGCCGAAGTGGGGGAGCAAGTCGAATCGCTGCTGGGTGATATCTCCGGTGCCAGGGATGTGCGAGTTGAGCAGGCGACAGGGCTACCGATGATCTCGGTAGAGCCGCAACGCGATCATCTGGCACTGTTGGGATTGTCGGTGGCTGATCTGCAGGAAACGCTGCAAACCGCCATCGGTGGCAAGCAAACTGGTTTGATCTACGAAGGTGATCGTCGCTTTAAGTTGATGGTGCGTTTGGAGGAGGGGTTGAGACAGGACCCGGACGTGATTGCTGATCTGCCCATCGTGCTGCCTGATTCCGTTAATCCCGAGTTGGACTATGTGCCGCTGGGCGAAGTGGCGACCATTCGTGAAATCGTCGGCCCCAATCAGATCAACCGCGAAAGTGGCAAGCGCAATGTGGTGGTTACTGCCAACGTGGAAGGCCGGGATCTCGGCTCTTTTATTGGGGAAACACAGCAGGTGATGCGCGAGCAGCTGGATCTGCCGGATGGATACTGGCTGGACTATGGCGGTACCTTTGAGCAGCTACAGTCGGCGAGTCAGCGTTTGATGATCGTGGTTCCGCTGACATTGTTGCTCATCCTTGGACTGCTGTTCAGTGCCTTCAATTCTGTGCGCGATGCGTTGATTGTTTTCAGTGGCGTGCCCCTGGCACTGACTGGTGGTGTTCTGGCGCTGGTCCTGAGAGATATGCCTTTGTCCATATCCGCGGCCGTCGGTTTTATCGCTCTTTCCGGAGTGGCGGTGCTCAATGGCGTTGTATTGATGTCCTTTATCCGCGAACTACGCGCTGAAGGCATGGCACTGCTGGATGCCATCCGCGAGGGGGCCAGTCAGCGTCTGCGGCCCGTGCTGATGACCGCTCTGGTGGCGAGTCTGGGCTTTATCCCGATGGCTTTTAACACCGGTACCGGAGCTGAGGTGCAACGACCTCTGGCGACGGTGGTTATCGGTGGCATTGTGTCGTCGACCCTGTTGACATTAGTGGTGTTGCCAGCACTTTATCAGTTGGCGCACCGGCTGCGAGTCAGGAGCGCTTAACAGGCCCAGGCCTGTTGGCTAAAACCAAGCTTCAATCGGCGGTAGCTGATTGGGGCTTTTTTGTCAGCCTGAAACTATCTCCTATGGAGGCCGTGAAAGTCCGAATGGCTTTGCCTTGATAGAACCTAGTTGTTGCGTTTTCTCCCCTCTTGAAAATTACTGTGTTGATCTCATTTGTCACAGTTCTTAGGGGGCTCGATTAGAATCATCAATTGAGTCTTCCGGTTGGCTCGGATATTGCCTCTGCCCTTGCAGTGGAGGTAGATATGTCAACAATCAGTCAGATTTCATCAACAACTGCGGGGCAGACCGGTACATCCCAGGCCACAAGCTCTCAGGCGACCGCTGCTGCCGACACGACTAAGGAGTCTGTCGCAGAGTCTGTAGAGAAGGCCGAGGTTCAGATTTCGACCCGCGCCCAGAAGCTGCAGAAGTTGGCTGAAGAATTCTTTCCCGGCGGCCCAGGCACTTTAGAGATCACCCCCGACTTTATTCAGCGCTTGCAGGACTATGGTTTCCTGTCGCAGTCTCAGGTGGATTCTCTTCCCGATAGTCTCAAAACAGGTGTCGCGGCATCTAGCAGCGCGCAGTTATCGAAGCTGATGTCAGATAGCCAGAGTTTGCTGGACAAGCTTGATGATCAGGAGCAGAGTCAGAGTTTGTTTGAGGCTTTGGGCAAGGTGCAACAAGAGCTGAAGCGTTTCGATCAAAGTGGTTCGGTAACCTCATCGGATACCGCGGGAGCTCTGGTCAAACAGTTGTCCGAGCAAATGGACTCTGATGTGGCAAGTCAGCTTAGTGATGCCGAAACGCAACTGGTCAAAGATATGGCGGTATCATTGAAACTGATCAGCAGTTTCTCAACCAAAAGTGAAGCCGTGAAAGGCGTTGACAGCTACCTGGCCAATAATCGTTAATAGAATCCGATCTTGGTAAAGGAGTGCTTGTTATGACAATGTCTGAGTTGACGACCCTATTGGGCTGGACTGCGGTTATCAATATTGTGGTTCTGAGCATCACCTTCGTTATGATCACTGCTATGAAGCTGTTTGCCATGAGCATCCATCAAGCATTGTTTGATGTGACTGAGCAGGAACTGCAGCTGCTTTATCTGCGCTTTCTTGCCAGCTATAAGATGTTGAACCTTTGTTTGTTGCGCCCTGGTTGGCGTTACAAATTATGGGCTATTGATTGAGCGTGACTGACGATCGGTGTCATCAGTCACTCAGGCTTGAACGATTCGTTGTTTAAAACTCGAAGCCCGACTCGGCAATGCTCATCAGTGATTCCGCGCCCGCCAGCGCCGCTTGTTTGTGAGCATTGGCCCTAGGCATCAGGCGCTGAAAGTAGAATTGAGCCGTGTCCAGCTTGGCTTGATAAAAGCCATCCGGATCATCATTTGCTGCAATCTTCTTATGGGCCAATTCTGCTGCACGCGCCCAGAAATAGGCGAGAATGGTGTAGCCAGAATACATCAGATAATCCACAGAAGCGGCGCCCACTTCGTCGGCGTTTTGCATGGCCTTTTCGGCAATGCTCTGAGTCAGCTCGCGCCAGTCGCGATTGCTTTGCGACAAACTGTCGATCAATGGTTGCAGCGCTTCTTGGTGATCTTGTTTGCAATAGTCGTAAACAATGCTGGTGAAATTCCCCAGCAGTTCTCCACCGCTGCCCAGAACCTTTCGACCCAACAGATCGAGTGCCTGAACCCCGGTAGTGCCTTCGTATAGAGTTGAAATACGCGCGTCTCGCAGGTTTTGTTCAGCACCGGTTTCATGGATATAACCGTGGCCACCAAAGCACTGGATACCAAGACTCGCGGCTTCCTGGCCCAGTTCCGTCAGAAATGCCTTGCCGATGGGCGTGAGGAATGACAGTAAATCTTCGGCGTCCTTACGCGCACTTTCATCGCTGGCTCGTTGGCTAATATCCACCTGCTGTGCCATATAGTGCACAAACATTCGCCCGCCTTCGGCGATGGCTTTTTGGGTCAGCAACATACGGCGCACATCCGGATGCACAATGATTGGGTCGGCTTCTGATTGCGGTTGCTTGGCACCCGACAGGGAGCGCATTTGCAATCGCTCACGCGCGTACTCCTGGGACATTTGCATGGCTACTTGAGAATGTAAAACTCCTTGTGCCGCAGTGCCCAGTCGCATGGTGTTCATAAAGGTAAACATACAATTCAATCCCCGGTTGGCTTCGCCCAATAAGAAGCCCCGTGCGTTGTCGAAGTTCATCACGCAGGTTGGGCTGCCGTGCAACCCCATTTTCTTTTCGATGGATCCGCAGGAAACGGCGTTGCGGTCGCCGAGACTGCCGTCAGTGTTGACGTTGTACTTGGGGACAATAAACAGGGAGATACCTTTAGTGCCCTTTGGGGCATCCGGCAGGCGAGCGAGAACAATGTGTACGATATTGTCGGTCCAATCGTGTTCGCCAAAGGTGATAAAGATCTTGGTGCCGCTAATGGCATAGCTGCCGTCGGCGTTTGGAATGGCTTTGGTGCGCAGAATGCCCAGGTCGGTACCGCTGTGGGATTCAGTAAGGCACATGGTGGCCGTCCACTCGCCGGATACCAGACGGGTCAGGTAGGTTTGCTTTTGTTCCTCGCTGCCATAGGCCGTCAAGGTATTGATGGCTCCCGCGCCAAGGGTAGGGCACAGCGACCAGGTCAAGTTGGCGGAACCTCGGGCTTCTCCGGCCAGAGAATCCAGCGATTTGGGAAGTCCCTGACCGCCGTATTCTTCTTTGCAGCTCAGGCCAATCCAGCCTCCCTCGGCGTAGGCGCTAAATGCTTCCTTGAAGCCTTTGGGGGTCGTTACTTCACCGTCGTGCCATTGCGCGCCTTCCAGATCGCCGCTGGCATTCAGTGGTGCGAGTACTTCTTCGGCAAACTTGGCTCCTTGCTCCAGAATGGCATCACACAAATCCAGTGTGACATCTTCAGTGCCGGGCAGGTTGCGGTAGTGGGCTTCATAGCCCAATAATTCGAAGGCGCTGAATCGAATATCACGCAGCGGGGCCTTGTAGCTGTACATTCCTATCTCTCTTAATCTTGACGGCGTTTAGATTAAGGTAAGGTTTTATTTTGACGGTGTCAACATTGCGCTCCGTTGGAGGCCGATGGTTGCCTGATTCGACACGGGATCTTGGGTGACCGCTGCTGGATAAGAATTGATTCAGGACAAAACCGTGGTGTTCGGGTTCCAGCACAGAGTGCGGTTTCGGCCTTGGGTCTTGGCCTGGTAAAGCGCCTGGTCGGCATTGCCGATTAGCTTCTGCAATGGCATTGGTTCTTTGGTATCTGCAATGCCGGAGCTAAAGGTGACTTGAATGCAGCGCCCTTCTTCGGTGGTGGTTTTGAGGTCCTGCACTTGCTTGCGAATACGCTCCATAATTTTACACGCACGAAATTGGTCAATGCCGGGAAACATGACACAGAACTCTTCGCCGCCCCAGCGTGCAACCATATCCACTTCTCGAACGGCGTGGCGCAACACATTGGCGATGGCTTTTAGAGTTTCATCGCCGGCCTGATGCCCGTACTGATCGTTGACCTGCTTGAAGAAGTCGATATCAATCAGTGCGACTGACAGATGTCCGGGATTGCGTTTCAGACGGGCAAATTCCCGTTCGGCAAATTCTGTTA
Source organism: Cellvibrionaceae bacterium (assembly GCA_027012915.1). Next base: position 1,407 of record JALUYN010000623.1, on the reverse strand, counting down.
GGGCGCGACGGTTGGCCAATTCTGTTAAGGCGTCGGTTTTATAGAGTTGTTCCAACTGCTGGTTTTTTTCGTTGAGCTCTTCGGTGCGCTTATGAATGCGCTGCTCCAGATGCTGGTTCAATTCCGAGAGCTCGTTGTTGAGTTTGATATTGCGCTGCATGGTGGCGAAATAGCGCCACGACAGCAGATAAATCTGTGAGCCGATAAAGAAGATCCAGGCGATGGAGTTGACGGGTACCAGAAAGCCTGTGGCGTAGAAATGATAGTGGGCAATGTCTATGGCCAGCGCCACGACTATCAGAGTAATCCCCAGCAGGGTCAGGCGGTGATCGAGGCTCTTAAATGGGTTGCGCTTGATAAGCAGACCGAATATCAAAAAGGCACAGACGACGATGAAGGGCCGGTGAAATTGACCGAACTCCTGCACAGTCACGTTGCCGGCGAATATGACCAGTAGTGCCCCAATTGCGCTGAGTACGATAGGTGGCACGCCGAGCCAAAGAGGGATCACTCGATCAAAACGGCGTTGGATATAAAAGAAGCCAACACCAACACCGATCAAGTAGGACAGCCAGGATAGGGCAGCATCCTGGCGGATGGTAAATCCGGGCAGAAACTCAGTGATCAAGTTGGCATCGTTCAGTTGGCGTAATGCCAGACAAGTAGCCGCGATGGGTAATACCATCATGGCGCGGCTGCGGAATCGGGCGCGCCACAGAGCGAGATTCAGTGCGGCAAATAGCAGCAGGGTAATGGCGATGCTGGATGTAAGGGACTTTCTCAGAGTGTCGTGGCGAGACATGGGCAGTGCAGGCCCCAGTTTGGGGGCCTGCCACAGGCCGGAATAGATGGTGTCGTATGCGCCCATCTCCCAGATCAGTTGTGTGCCACTCTCCAGATCGGGTAGTTGAAGTAATTGCCGGCCCACCGGGATAGGCGCTTCACTTTCTGGCTTGGTTAGATCACCGTGTTGTAACAGGGTATGAATGCGCCCGGACGGATAGCGGAGATAAATGTGTTTGGCGGCCCACATTCGTGGGATGGAAAGTGCCAGGTGATTGGCAGCTGCACTACCAGTGAACGTTAGTGTGTATTGGCCAGTGCCACGAGTTTCCTGCTGAACATTGTTATCCAATGCGCTCCAAACTCCGGGTACCTCGACCAAACCATCGTATTGAAAGCCGTTGGTCAGTTGCAGTTGCAGTTGCCACTGACCATTGAGAGAGGTTTCGCCATGCTGATCAATACACTGCAGATTAAAGGTGGCATCGATAACATCTGGCGCATCGCACTTGGCCGTGTCGGAGTGGGCGCTATGGCTGATAAGAGCCCAGATTAAGAAGCATAAAGCGACTAGGAGCGGTTTGCGACTCAGTGCGGCAAAGCGGTGTTTTTTCATATGAGTCT
>JALUYN010000622.1 GCA_027012915.1 Cellvibrionaceae bacterium | reverse complement strand
CCCAACCCGGCCGAGCTACTACAACCAAATGCGCGAAGTCGAGCAGCTCGCGCCAGCGGTACCAGCTGGAAAGATTCACCAACGAATCCATACCAACACACCAGCAAAGAGACACCTGCTCCCCGTATTCCGCCCGCAACTGCCGCAGGGTATCGATACTGTAAGAGAGGCTGTCCCGCCTCAGTTCGCGATCATCCATTCGCAGCGAATCACAATCGGCAATGGCTAAATCCACCATCTCCGCGCGCACTCTATCGCTGCAGCCGGGCGACTCGCGATGCGGCGGACGATGACAAGGCACCAGCGAGAATTCGTCGAACTGCAGCTGCTCGCTGAGTTCCAACGCCATGCGTAGATGGCCATTGTGAATCGGATCAAAGGTGCCACCGAAGTAGCCCTGCAGTTTCAGCACCATGCGTCGCCTGTCGCGTTACTGACGAATCTCGCCGTCACCGAGCACGATATACTTCTGAGAAGTAAGCCCTTCCAAACCTACAGGACCACGAGCATGAAGCTTATCAGTAGAAATCCCGATCTCAGCACCGAGACCGTACTCAAAGCCGTCGGCAAAGCGTGTTGAAGCGTTCACCACCACGGAACTGGAATCCACACGAGTCAGAAACTGACGCGCACGAGTGTAATCCTCAGTAACAATGGCCTCCGTGTGGCCGGAACTGTAGCGATCAATATGCTCAATGGCCGCATCCATGTTTTCCACAACGCGAATAGACAGTACTGGTGCCAGATACTCCGTAGCCCAATCATCATCTGTAGCAGGCAAGGCTTCGATCAACTCACGGGTTTTTTCACAACCGCGTAATTCAACCCCCTTCTCCGTGTAGGCTTGAGCCAAACGAGGCAATACTTCTGCCGCCACCGCCTGGTGCACCAGCAGGGTTTCCATAGCGTTGCACACACCATAGCGGTGAGTTTTGGCGTTCAGCGCGATATTGAATGCCTTCTCTTGATCGGCGCGATCATCAATGTATACATGACAGATACCATCGAGGTGTTTGATCACCGGCACTTCGGCATCACGACTGATACGTTCAATCAAGCTCTTGCCACCACGGGGCACAATCACATCCACAAACTGAGGCATGGTGATCAACTCACCCACGGCCTCGCGATCACTGGTCTCTACGACCTGAACCACGGTTTCGGGCAAATCGGCAGCACGCAGACCGGCACGCACGCACTCGGCAATGGCCTGATTGGAGTGGAAGGCCTCGCTACCGCCACGCAAAATGGTGGCATTGCCAGATTTCAAACACAGGCTCGCCGCGTCAATGGTGACATTGGGGCGCGACTCGTAAATGATACCAATCACCCCCAACGGCACGCGCATCTTACCCACCTGAATACCGCTGGGACGACTGCTCATATCACTGATCGCGCCGCAGGGATCGGGCAAAGCTGCTACCTGATGCAGCCCTTCGATCATCTGATCAATACCCGCATCGGACAGCCCCAGACGATCCAGGAGCGCGGCATCAAGACCTTTGGCTGCGCCATTTTCCAGATCTTTTTGGTTGGCACTCTGCAACGCTTCGCGAGCGCCATTGAGCGCGTCGGCGATGGCCAGCAACGCCTTGTTTTTCTGACCAGTGGACGCCATGGCAATCACCTTGGAAGCCGCACGCGCCTGGCCACCGATACCGGCCATATAGTCTTTAACGTTCATTGTTGAACCTGTGATTTCGAAAATAACAAAAAGAGAAATCCGCCACAGCTGGGCGAAAGGGCCGCATTATACCTCAACGAACAGGACTCTGCGGCCAATTTTTGAACACCGTTGGGACTGCACTGTGCAGTAGCCCGCCATCGCCACATAAGCAGGGATGACCGATCGAGCAACGAGATCTATACGTGCGCTAATGACTCCGGCACGCGTCCCGGTCCCAGCGGTCGCACCAGCAAAATCAATCGCGGCAACAAAGTCAGAGCACCAAGAATCGCCGCCAGCATCGCCAGACCGGTTAACAAACCAAAATAAATAGACGGGATAAAGTTCGACAACGCCAGAATGGAGAAGCCAACAATAATAATAACCGACGTATAAAACATCGCCTTGCCAATAGAAGCGTGAGAGCGATGCATGGCCTCCACATAATCGTGATCCACAGCAAACTCTCGCTTGAAGCGATGAATATAGTGAATGGTGTCATCCACACCGATACCCACGGTAATGGCAGCGATGGTAATGGTCATCATATCCAGCGGCACACCGGCCAACCCCATACCGCCGAGCACTACCGCAGCTGCCAGCAAATTGGGAATGATCGCAATAACCGATAGCAGCAACGAACGAAACAGCACCATAAACATCAGCAGAATTCCGAGAAAAACCGCCCCCAGGGTTACTATCTGAGACTTGAACAAGCTCTGCAGCATATTGTTGTAGAGAACCAGCAATCCGGACATGCGGACCTGCTCTTCTTTGAAACCCAGATCATTGGTGGCGTAGTCGTACACTTTCTGCAACAGCTCCACTCGACGCAACTCAGGATCCGTCTCTTTGGCACGCAAGGTTATTCGGGTTTGATTGTTCTCTTCAGACAAATAGGGTTTCACCAGAACATCGGAAATTTCCACTGGCAAACTCTTGCGCATCAAGGCCAACTCGAAGTCGTTCAACCTCGAACCATTGACATCATTGGCCACCTCAAATGCGGTAGCCAGTGACTGCACCTTGCCAATTTCCGGCAGAGTATCCAAATAGTCGTGCAGCGACTTGATCTGCTCCAAACCGGCCACCGTAAACCAGTAGCTGTCCTTTACTTTCGACTCGGGATTTTGTTCCGAGAAGGGATCCGATTCAGCAAAGGGGTCTGCTTCAGCGAATGGGTCGGGATCCTCAAATGGGTCCGGCTCATCGAAGGGATCAGCTTCAGAGAATGGATCTTCTTCCGCATCTTCGCCCGGCACATAATCGTCCAAGGCCAGCATATCGGGATCCACATCCAGCGTAATATCCAAGGTGATAGTGCCACCCAAATTCTTATCAATGGTCTCCATGCCTTGGTAAATTTCAGTGGAACTGTGGAAGTAATCGATAAAGCGATTCTCCACCTCCAGACGGCTCATGCCATAAACACTCACCACCGCAGCAAACAGGCTCAACCACAGCACCAGCGCGTGATGGCGCTCGGTAAACCAGGCAAACTTCAGCGTAAAGGCCGCAGAATTGTCACCCTTATCCTTGGGCTCGCCCTTGGGCATCACCATCAGCCCCGCGGGAATAATGATAAACGCCAGCACTAACGCCAGAGCCAGCCCCATGCTCATCATCCAACCAAAATCGATCACCGGGCGAATATCACTTACCACCAAAGACGCAAACGCCACCATAGTGGTCAGTGTGGTGTAGAGACAGGGGCGCGCCATAAAGCGCACCATATCCATCACCAATTCTTGTTTTGATGCTTCGGGATTAGCTGCGTGCCCCTCACGATACTTCACCACCAGATGGATTGTGATCGCCAGGGAAATAATCAACAGCAGGGAAACAAAGTTCGATGAGATCACCGTCAAACGCCAGTCGACCCAACTCAAGCCGCCCAGCATAATCACTACAGCACTGAAACAGGTAATGATGGGCAAAAACACAAAGCGCTTCTGGCGGAAGATAAACGCCATAATGGCGACCATAAACGCCAGGATTGCCAAACCGAACACCTGCAGATCGTGCTGAATAAAGGTCAGCATGTCCGAGGTAATCATAGTCGCACCACCCACAAACAACTGAGCGCGATCCCGGTAGGAAGCCACGATCTGCCGCACTTCCTCGACCCGCTGATGATCCTTGTCTGAAAGTGCGGTGCGGTAGTCGAGAAACTCTTTGCTAACCGCCTGCAGTTCGATCTCTTCCTGATCACTCAAGCCATGCTGACGCTTTTTTAGCCGCAGGCTATCGCGCAAACGCACCAAACGAATGTAGGTTTCATCCACTCGAAGATTCAACATAATGGCCGTTGTTTGACCGTCCGGACCTAGCAGCATCTCGCGATAGATGGGACTTTCGAGAAATTCCTGCTTCGCCATTTGCCAGTCGACACCTTCGGTCAACAGTGTTCGGGGTTCGGTAATCTCGCTCAGGGACACCTTCGGGCTGTAGAGCAGTGGCGCATCGAGCATGGTCAGCGTTGAAGTCACGCCGTCTACACCGCTCAATTCAGCCACAAGCTCCTGCATTAATTGCACGGACTCGTTACTGAACAGCTCGCCGTTGGGTTTAAAGGTGATAACCAGAAAATCGCCGCTTTGATAGCGCTTGTTCACTTCGCGAAAGTAATCCAGATCGCGGTCGCTCTCCAAAGTCAGGGAATCTGCGGACGCATCCAACCGAAAATTGGGTAAACCCGCGGCGAACGCCAGCACCAAAGCAAACACCAACGTTAGGGCCAACCGTGGCCGTTCGATTACCAATCCCCGATAGAGGGCTTCCAAGCGCTCAAGCATAGTGTGAACTCGCCAATTCGTCCGTCGATAAAAAAACGCTGCATTATGGGCAATAACCCATCGCAATGAAACCGCCCCATTTCGGGGCTAACCATTCTTCACCCTTCGAACAAAAAACAACCAGCCCTAAGTCACAACAACCATCGAAACAGAGGCTCGAGAAACGGCAGCCCCCATCCCTGAAAAATGGCAATCACTCCAGTATTGGCCAACACCAAAAACAACAGTACCAACAACAAGAACAGCAGCATTTCCTTGTTCTGCTTACCCACACCGGCATCCGGACTGCTGGGCGACTCCGGCACCCAAAGTTGAGTGGGATGATCATTGCGGAACTCATCGAGCACTTGCAACACCGCTTTCATGGATGATGGGCGCTTGGCCGGTTGCAAATTCAACATCGACATCAGTAACGACCGCAGCGCCTCTGGCAATTGTTTGAAAGCCCGGCCACAAGTCAGTTTACCGCGATGGTAGCGTGGAACCTCTGCAATCAACATTCGGTAGAACAAGACACCGCAAGCATAAATATCCAATCGCTCGTCCTGCGGCTCATCGGGCATTGGGAATCGAGGGGAATCAGACTCCCGAGAAAAATCAGTCACAGGCTTAGGAGCCGGCCAACCGAAATCCGCAAGGCGCGCGTTACTCGATTCATCAAACAGAACATTGTCGGCACACAAGTGGCCATGAATAATCTGATGTTTGTGGGCATGGATCAGCCCCGACGCTACCTGAGTGGCAATGTGCAAAAACTCGTCCAGGGAAAAGGCCCGCACCATTCGCTCTTCAAGACTGCCACCGGGCATATAGTCCATCACCACAATGGCGCTGCGCTTATTACTGGAAACCCCATACACCTTTACCCAGTGATCACACTCCATTGCGGCCAAACGGCGCCCCAAGGCAATTCCTTCATGCAGTTTGTTAGACTTTTTGACCACGTAGCGCTTGTGTGTGTTCTGCTCAGCAAAGAGATAGACTGCACTTTCAGCCCCCTCACGGATGACATCCAGCAGAGCAAAACTCTTTTTCACCAAAGCCTGGGGCGCGCGCTTTACCTGAGATTCATCCAGGTGCTGACCGCGCAAAATATCCAAAAGACCATCGCAAACCTGCTCAGCATTCGGCATTCTCATTTCGGGATCAGGAGCCAGACATTTGAGGACCAGGCGATCCAGATCCGCAGAAACCTCAGGATTAAAGCGCGACGGCGGCGTAGGAGACCCGTCGGGCAAGCGACCGGCGAGCATTTCAAACAATATGACACCCAGAGAGTAGATATCGCTCTGAAAGGAAACCTGCTCCGGAGCTCTGACCACCTCGGGTGCCATATAGGCCTCAGTCCCCATAATCCAACTTTGCGTGGCCTCGCCCTTGTCCTCACTGACCGCCATAAACGCGTCGTGCATCAACTGAGCAATACCGAAATCCACCACCCGCACATTCCAGTCTCTGTCGACCAGTACATTGCCGGGTTTCACATCGCGATGCACGATGCCGTTGCGATGGGCGTATGCCAGGGCTCGTGCAATTTGCAACGCCAGCTCCATAACCCGATTAGGTTTTAGGCGACCACGCCGCAATATCGCCGCCAAGTCCCGCCCTTTAATAAATTCCATAATGAAAAACGGCGTACCTCGCTCGGATACGCCTCGATCCACCACAGGCACTATGTTTGGATGTGACAAGCGCGCGATAATCAGAGATTCCACCTCGAACGCCCTGCGCACCTCGTCGTGCTGACGCAACTGCGCATTCAACACTTTAATCGCCACCGAGCGTTTCAGAGATTGCTGCACACCGCGATAGACGGTTGCCATGCCGCCCTCGCCAATTTTTTCGATAAACTGGTAACCCGGCAACTCAAGCGCCACGGCACACTCCTTCAGTTTTTGTTATTCTTACGGTACCACCGTCGTCACAGATTCCGTACATGCTCAAGCTGCAGTTTAAGGATAGAAGCCGCGAACCCATATGGATTGTAGAAAATAACGGGTATACGGATTTAATGGTTGATGGGGCACCTTCACCCCATCAATCTGATACCACCCTCAGATGGTTGATAGATCGACTCCGTAGTTGAGTTCCTCTGCGAAGTCCGGCAGTCCGTAACCGATGG
>JALUYN010000621.1 GCA_027012915.1 Cellvibrionaceae bacterium | reverse complement strand
ACTTGCTTGAACAGGAATGGAAGTATCTTTCTCAGGCGGTGTTGTTGCTCGGTCATGGTTACTTACCTTGGCTGGCGGCAATCATTGGTTGCGCTGCTGGCGCAGATTGTTGAGATTGCAGCGCATTACTTTAAGAATTCGGGTCAGTTGTTGTTGGTCTTCGTCAGACAGGGTCTGCATGGCCGTCTCGGTGATGTTCTTGGAAACACCGCGCATGATGGGAATCAGGGGCTCGACCTTGTCGGTGATGTAGATGCGCTTGGCACGGCGGTCTCTGGTGTCCGGACGGCGCTCGATCATCTGTTTGGCTTCCAGCTTGTCCAGTACTACGCCAAATGGGGCTTTTTCCATCAGCATAATTTCGGCCAACTCAGACTGAGTGCGGCCGTCGTGCAGTGCCAGCAGTGACAATATGCGCCACTGGGCCTGGGTCAGCTCAATACCTTTGGTTTTGAGATCGCGGTAATAGCTGCTGGAATACAGGCGGTGTATATCGCCCATTAATGCCTGGATGGCATCCTCATTGAGTTGCGGTCGAGACATAATCAGCCAGATATACCTTGTAGAGTGAATAAAGTATATATAGGTTACTATTTTGATGTGTTTGTGTCCAAGGAACGAACAGAAACTTGCGTTAATAAACGCAAAGCGAGGAGTTAAAACCGAAGCATATAAAAAGCCCGGCGTGAAAGCCGGGCTCTGATAGGTGACGCTGAACGGTGCTTAGAAGCGGTAGGTCAGGTCAACACCGTAGGTACGGGGAGGGTAGGTCCATGCGGTTTCTGAACCGATGGCTCGTGCCGGGCCTGCATAACCTCCGGCAATTTCCTCATCGGTGACATTCATAACCCAGGCGGCCACGGACCAGCTGTCATCAGCACTGTTGAGGGTAGCGCGAGCGTTGATCAGCTCGTAGTCATCCGCAACGGTGTCTGTGGCGTCTTGCAGTCGCTCGTCCGTCCAGTTGTAGTCGGCGCGCAGAACCAGATCGCCCATTTCACCCAGCGGCATGGTGTATTCAGCCATAAGGTTGAACTTGTTCTCCGGTGTGTCGACGCGCGGGTCCCCGGTTTTATCGTCAGCTGCGGTTTCCCCGGCTGCTGCCAGAACCTGGTACTTGGTGTACTCGGTATCCAGGTAGCTGTAGTTGGCCGCGATAAACAGTTGATCGCTAACACTCCACATTACTTCCAGATCTACACCCTGGCCTTCCGCATCGGCGGTGCGCAGGTTATAGGTTGGGATGGGGGCACCTACCAGAGTAAGTTCTTGCAGATCAGAGTACTCGTAATAGTAGGCTGAGGCGTTGACTCGAACTTGACCATCAAAGAAATCGCCCTTGAGGCCCAGTTCATAGTTGATAACTTCTTCCTGGTCGAACGATGGTTCGATACCTGGACCGAAACTGAGGCTGTTAAAGCCGCCAGACTTAAATCCAGTGGAGATGCTACCGAACACCATTACTTCGTCGTTGATCCAGTGATCCAAGACGATACGGCCTGATACCGCCGACCAATCGTCGCTTTGGACATCCGGCACAAAGCCAGCGTCAACGCCTCCATTGTAGAATGCAAGACCCAGCGCAACCGGAAGTGTCGGAAGTGCTCCAGGGCCGTCAGGATCATAGGTGATGGAGTTCTGGTAGCCTGTTTCTGTGGTGAATTCCTTCTCGTCGTAAGTGTATCTCAAGCCGACAGTAAGGTTTGTCCTGTCGCTTATGGCATAGGTAGCGTCACCGTATATTGCCGTGCTCTCATAGGTTCCAGTATTTCTTACAGTCTCAACCCACAATTGATCTGGAGTTGAAAGAAAGTTTGCCTGAATATCCGCGAGATAACTCAGCTGCAGTGCGCCGCCGGCATTTGCCAGGCCATCGAGGAAGCCGGCCAATGCGATACCATCGAATCCGCCTAAAGCAAGAGTTGAGCGAACATTGTTTACGCTGTTGGAAACCTGGAAGTCATTTGGATTAACGCCCGCTCCAAAAATTGCGTCGCCTGTAAGGCCCAGGGCAGCAAAGGCGTCCCTGTTCCCACTCAGTGCCTCGTAAACAGCAAAAGTCTCAAGAGTAGTGTTGTTAAACTCGGCTACTGTGGTGTGGTCGACATGTTCCTTGCTGTAGGTCAGCCCGGCAGTCCACTTGAGGTTGTCTGTTTCCCCTGTAATGCGGAATTCTTGAGAGATCTGGTCCTGGTCATCAATGTTGTCTGAGTGAAAGTGATGCAGTGGGTCTGACGAACCATCTTCGTCATTGTAGAAGTCAGCATTAAAGCTGCTGTAGGCTGTAATGGACGTAAAGGTGAAGTTTTCAAACTCGTGGGTAATCTCCAGTGAGGTCCCAAACATATCCCGCTCTTCGGTGGAGCCGCCGTCCAGAGTGATATCGTCGAACTCATCCTGATAGGTGGCACCACTGGTGCCAGCGTTAAATACGTTGGGGATAATGGTGTTAACGGTACCAGAGTTCTGCGCCAGGTCGCCGTAGTTGGCGCGCCAGATAACCTCGGTTTCGTCGGATGGAGTCCAGAGAACAGAGGCGCGGAAAGTCTGGCTGTCGACGCTGTTACTGTCGGGGCCGGTCAGATTTTTCTTCCAGCCATCGCGGCGATTGACAGTGCCGCTGACGCGGAACGCCAGAGTGTCAGAAATGGGAGCTGAATAGGCAAAATCCACATCTCGTTGGTCAAAGTTACCGATGGTGCCTGTTATTGAGCCCTGGGCTTCTTCGAGGGAGGGTTTCTTGGTGATGATATGCAGTGCACCACCGGTGGCGTTGCGGCCAAACAGCGTGCCCTGTGGGCCTTTCAAAATTTCTACCCGCTCAACATCGGAGAAGGGCACTTCTGCGCCCGCACCGCGAGAGGCGTATACACCGTCGACATAAATAGCGACTGCCGGATCAGAACCAACGGTAAAGTCAGAAGTCTGAATGCCGCGAATATTGTAGGTAGGCTGCAGTGCGCCGTTGTTGTTCATCTCAACGCCAGCAGTGGCCTTGCCAAGATCACTGACATTGGTGGCGCCCATTTCCTGGATGGCATCGCCGGAAAAGGCAGTAATGGCAATGGGGACATCCTGAACACTTTCCTCGCGCTTTTGCGCGGTCACAATGACTTCTTCCATCATTGCCGATGCATTGGCATGCATTGCAGTGAAGGGGGTAATAGAAGCGAGTGCGACGGCGAGAGGGAGGGTTTTCAGGCGCAGCATATGCGCTGAACGGTCGGTAGTTTTCATTGTGATTACTCTCTTGATACTTTTTTATTGTTTTGCCAGCCGGACAGAGCTGGCTGTTCAGAGAACGGGATAACCATAAAGCAGCTCCTGGGCAAACCAAAGAACTATTAGTGAACATCCAGTCACAATATAGTAGTTATTACTAAGATTTGCTGTTGGCTCGTTAAATGGGTAAATTCGGCCGCAACTTGCTCCCAAATGATTGGATCTCTCTATGAAACTCAACGTTTCTCTATTCTGCTTTTTGTGGCTGGTTCTGGCGTCTCCGGCGTTTTCGCAAGCCCCCATTTTGCGCGACCCGGGCATTGTCCATCCGGTAGTTGCCGAGCGAGGAATGGTGGCAACGCAACATCGAATCGCCAGCGAGGTCGGTGCTCGAATTTTGCGCCAGGGCGGTAATGCTGTCGATGCGGCGGTAGCGGTGGGCTTCTCTCTGGCGGTAGTGTTACCGCGTGCAGGCAATCTCGGTGGTGGCGGCTTTATGCTGTTGCACCTGGCTGAAGAGAATAAGACTCTGGCTATCGATTATCGGGAAATGGCGCCGGCCGCGGCGCATCGCGACTTATTCTTAAACGCCGAAGGTGAGGTGGACTCCAACAAGTCCCGTTTTTCCCATGCGGCGGCTGGGGTTCCTGGCACGGTGGCGGGGATGCTGCACGTGTTGGAGCGCTACGGCACCATGAATCCCGAGCAGGTAATTCAGCCTGCCATCGAGTTGGCCCAGCAGGGCTTTGGCGTAACCTATGATTTGTCACAAAAGCTCAAGGCTTACAAACATCTGAAAAAGAACCCGGCTACCCTTAAGGCCTACTACAAAGACGGTGGTGAGGCTTATCAGCGGGGTGAGCGACTGGTGCAGGCGGATCTTGCATGGAGTCTGAAACAGATCAAGCTCCACGGAGTCGAGGCTTTTTATGAAGGTGCAATTGCCAAGCGCATTGTTGCGGAGATGGAGCGCGGCGGAGGCTTGATTACCGCTAAAGATCTGGCTGATTATCGCGTTATTGAGCGCCCGGTGGTGCAGGGGGATTACCGAGGCTATAAGGTGACCTCCATGCCGCCTCCCAGCTCGGGCGGAGTGCACCTGGTGCAAATGCTGAATATTCTGGAGCAGGTTCCGCTGGCTGATTATGGCTATGGCAGCGCGGCTTCGATGCACTGGATGACAGAGGCGATGAAGCGCGCCTACGCGGATCGAAGCCTTCATCTTGGTGACCCTGATTTTGTTGCTGTTCCAGTAAAAGAGTTGATCAGTAAGGGGTACGCCAGAAAACTCTATAGCGAGATCAAAGAGACGAATGCGACGCTGGCCAACGAAGTGGCTCCAGCTCAGAATTTTGACTACGAGAGTCCCGACACTACGCACTACTCCATTATGGATGCGCAGGGTAATGCCGTAGCCAATACCTATACCCTGAATTTCTCCTTTGGTTCGGGCATCACGGTTCCAGGCACTGGCATCCTGCTCAATAATGAGATGGACGACTTTTCGGCCAAGCCGGGAGTGCCAAACGCTTATGGTTTGCTCGGGGCGGAAGCTAATCGCATTGAATCTGGTAAGCGCCCGCTGAGCTCTATGACGCCAACCATTGTGTTTCGCGAGGGTAAACCCTGGCTGGTGACCGGTAGTCCGGGAGGCAGTCGCATTATTACCACGGTTCTGCAGGCTATCGTGAACACCGTTGATCATAAGATGAATGTGGCGGCGGCGGTTAGTGTGCCCCGTTTTCACAATCAGTGGCTGCCGGACAGTATCTTTGTAGAGCCGGGTTTCAGTCCTGATACTCTGCGGTTGTTGCGTGGCCTGGGGCACCAGGTGCAACAAGTTCGTGGTATGGGCAGTGCTCAGTCGATTTTATGGGAAGATGGGTTTTTCTATGGCGCTGCAGACCCGCGCAAACCCGATGCCGCCGCGGTGGGGTTATAGTGCTAACAGGCCCATCAGGCCTCAGATCAGCTATACTGATAGGTTCTGGTGTTCGCCGAAATTTGATTTAGGAGGTGCTCGATGGAAATTGCAGGCAATGTAGGGAGTTCTCTACAGGATAATGTGCGTCAGGCGGAGCGCTTACCAAACCAGTTGCGTGATGAGCGACAGCAGAACACCGCGACGGTGAATACCTCTCGGCCGGTAGAGCCCTCCACTCCCTCTACGGGTGCCGAAGCCCCACAGCCGGCAACTCGCTCTGATGATGCGAGTGCTCGTGGGCAGCGTTACCCTTCGGATCCGGATCGGGTGACTTTGTCGCAGACAGCGCTGCAAACGGAGCGTCGTGAACGTGATGACAGCAGTGGCTCGGTGATCGATAACGATACGGGTGAGGTGGTGTCGGAGCGGCCCGAACCGCCCCAGCAGAATCGCTCCGCTATTGATGCCTACGGAGCCATCCAGAACATAACCTGATACTCGGGTTATTGGTTCAATCTCTTACTTTTCCAATACTTGGTGCCTTGCAGGGTGGCCTGCAGGGCGATACCGTTTTCGGTGAGCTGATAGACCGTTACTCCCGGAATCACGGTGGCGGAGCCACTGGCTTCGTCTCCCTTCTTGCCCGATTTGACGGCAGCGTCGGCTTGCCCTGAAAAGTCCCAGCCCTTCTCGATAAAGTTATCCAGCGCTTCGCGATCGTGGAAAACAAATACCCCGCGGAAGTCCTTGATCCCCAAGCCAATACCAAGGCCGGCAGAGGCCATATTCATGTAGATATCGCCCTGATTGGCAAGCGCCTCGGTGATGCGTTGGTTATTGATAAACGTGCCGTTGGCCGAGCCCAGGTCTCGCACCAGTAATTGATTGCCGCGCACTTCCAATTCCGCGTGTTGCCGTGATAAATGAGTGCCGGGAATAGCCAGCTCACATCGTGAACCGCGTCCGACCAGGACCTTATCGGCTCCTACTTTGAATTCCTTGCCCGTCATCCAGCTACTGGTGGCAACCAGTGACCAGTGTGGTGTTCGGTCCTGTGACAGTGCGGGCTGGCTGATGGATTCATGGGGGTGCAGAATAAGCAGCTCTGTGTCGCCAATGGCAAGGGTATCGCCCGGTTTGACCTCTGCTTCGTCGACAAGTTGGCCGTTGAGTGTGCAAGGGGGTTGGCTCACCAGCGCGCGAAACACCAATTTACGGTCTTGTGTGATCAGTTGCGCATGCTGTGGTGAAAGTTCCGGGTCGTCCAGGCGCAGATTGGCGGAGGCTGCGGTGCCAATGGTGTAGTTATTTTGGGTATTCGGATTAGCTGGTTGATTTTCTCTTTGGCGTGCAATCACAGATTACACTTTCCCAACGGAAAAACTGGTTGGCGAGGCCTGGAACAAATGCGTAAGGATTGTGGTACTAGAGAATTCAT
>JALUYN010000620.1 GCA_027012915.1 Cellvibrionaceae bacterium | reverse complement strand
CCGAGCATTACAGGCTGGCACTGCGACCTTTACGGAAACAGGCTCGCCGGTTGTGCTGCTTTATTCGGGCGTTGGGTTATTCCCCGACCTTGAAGGGGAGATAACGCTGGTGAGCGTGACCCCAAAAATCACACTTCAATCCAAAACACCAAAGATAACTGTCCACTGAGGTTACATCATGGCAACTTTCAACAAGTTCAATTCATTCGTTGAGGCTTTGGCCGAAGGTGTCCACAACCTCGGCTCTGACACTCTTAAAGCATTGCTGACCAATGCCGCTCCGGTTGCTACCAATACGGTAAAGGCGAACCTGACAGAGATTGCAGCAGGCAATGGTTATGTGGCTGGCGGTCCGACTATTCCAGTTACGTCCAGTTCACAAACAGGCGGCACATATAGTCTGGTTAACACTGACACGGTTATTACTGCGTCCGGCGGTTCAATCGGGCCCTTCCGTTATGTGGCGCTGTATAACGATACCGCCACTGGCGATGAGTTGATCGGCTGGTATGACTACGGCTCAAGCATCACTCTGAACGATGGCGAAACCTTCACTATCGACTTTGGCGCAAGCACTATCACGCTGGCCTAATCCAATGATCGAGATAGTCTACAAGGGCAGCGACAACCCCAACACCGTAACCTTCAAAGAGGACGGAGCGGCGATAGATTTCAGTGCGGCTACTCGCATGACGCTGGAACTCTCTGGACTGGGTGTGGTGGCTGACTCTGCCGTTGATGCTGCGTTAATGACGTGGGCGCTATCGTTCGATAAGCAGGGGAACCCAATCAATGACGCCAATGGCGATCAGTATTGGGAGGTTGAGTTTAATTTGAATGATTTGGACATAGCTCCTGATACCTACCGTGCGACAGTTAAGGTGTACGACCCGCTACATACGGATGGGCAAGTGGTTGTTCATATGGATGAAATTGCAATGGATAAGTCTCTGCAATTCGTCTTTGCTGATGTCGCTTGAGGATGTACCCCCCACCCCTTTGGGTCCTCCCCATGGGGCGGCCACATACGGTGGCGAAAGCCGCGAATTCTCAGCAGATGTGCGGCCCCATAGGGGGTTGTCATAGCAGGTGTAATTGATGGCTGAATTTCTTGATACAGAGGCAACCCAAAGCGGCTTTGCTGACCTGGTTGGCGTCAGCCGTCAGGCGATTCAGAAGCATGCACAGAAGATCGGGCTGAAGCCGGGTGACACCTATCGCCAATGGCTGAGAATCTATGTTGATCGGTTGCGAGTTGAGGCGGCCGGCCGCGTGCATGACAACGATAAGTCTCTCGCTGATCAGAAGATGCAAGAGTCACAACAGAAAACCCTACAGCTTGCGATCGCAAACAGCAAAGAACTTGGCCTGCTGTTGCCCACGGCTGAAACCGTCGAGGCAATCAACGGGATTTTCTCTGAGGCCGCAGGTGAATTGAACAATGCTGGAACAGTGATACAGGAGCGACTGGAGTCAGAACTGGCGACACGGATAAGCGATGAACTCATATTTGAACCCCTCGGTAATGCCGCAAGCCGCATTGCTGAAGTTGCGCGCAAATTTGGGGAAGAGCTTAACGCTGGCGTCGGAGAGGCTGATTCCACGCTTGCCTCAATCTACAGCTGATTGGTCGCAAGAGAATTTAAGGCTTCCCTCAGAGGTTGGGGCATTTCAGACCTCATTTGATCTTGATTACGGTCCGCATCTATACGGCATCTTTGCTGCAATGGATGATCCGGAAACCCCGGAAATCTACTGTATGAAAGCGGCGCAGGTGCTGTGGACCACAGCCCTGATCGCCTACATATTCAATCGCGTGGCCGGTACCGGCGGCGTTATGTTGGGCATGTTTGCCGCCGATAGCCAGGCACGAAAGTTCAGTCTGACAAAGTTGGGGCCCATGGGGAAAGCAACCCCAGAGATTGCCCAGAAAATTGATTTCAGTACCAGCCGGAAATCAGGAAACAGTATCCTCCATAAGTCTTGGGATACCGGCTGGATGGAGTTCTTCGGATCCAACGCCGTCGGAAACATGAAATCCACCACGGCGGATTTTGTGTTTGTGGAAGAGCCCGATGACGCCAATGAAAACGTTGGCAGTCAGGGTGACTCAATCAAGCTGCTCTTTGAGCGAACAAAGCGGGTAAGAAACCCGAAAAAGATTCTCGGCGGCACGCCGTCGGTGAAGGGCTTTAGTCGTGTTGCTGAGCATATCGAGCGATCCGATAAGCGGGTATTGCCCATTAAGTGCCACGACTGCGGCGTTGCTCACCCGCTAATGTTTGAGCAGCTGCAAGGCTGGCAGGCGTCGGAGCGGCCAGTGGGTGAGAAACACCCCATTTACGGCCACCACAAGCCAGAGAATACAGTTTACGCCTGCCCTGAATGTGGCAGCGCCTGGGATGATTTTCAGCGCAAAGAAAATATCCGTCGCACAGTCCGTGAAGCGATGGAAGCGGGCGACCCGTATTGCGGCTGGGTGCCAACGGTCGAGTTTACCGGTGTCGCCGGCTTTACAGGCCTGAATGAACTCTACAGCTGTCTGCCCGGTGTTGGCCAGGCAGAAATGGTGAAGGATTATCTCGAGGCAGAGCACTACGCCGCAATCGGGGACAACACCAAACAAATCGTATTCATCAATTCCAAGTTGGGCAGGGCCTACGAATACGAAGATTCGCGATCTGATGCCAAAACACTGGCCGATCAAGCCAAGGCAGATCCTGAATCGCAACGCAAAGAGCTGCTTTGTCCTGATCAGGGCCTGATGGTGACCATCGGAATCGATGTCCAGGATGATCGCCTTGCGGTGGTTATCCGGGCGCGTGGCCGTGATCGTCGATCCTGGCTGATGTACGCGGATGAACTCTATGCAGAAAAATCGACAATCAACGAAAAGGACAGGGTCTGGAGTGAACTGGACAAATTGGTGTTCGCGCCATTTGAGCATGAAAGCGGCGGTAGTATTTTTGCCTCTGCCATATCTATTGATTCAGGTGGCCATGCAACCGACGCCGTTTATGACTGGGTGCTGACTCGGCAAAAACGATTCCCGAACATACTGATTATGGCGATTAAAGGTTCTAGCTCTAAAACGGACCCACCAATATTCGCCCGGCCACCAGCCACTAAGGCGCTGGCCCATAAAGATCCGAAGAAGATGACGAAAGCCGAAAAACGTGGCGTTCGTCTTCACATCGTGGGAACCAATCGCGCCAAAGACTACCTGTCTGACCAGATGAATCTCAACGCCAAAGGTGTTGGCCGGTTCCACTACTACGACAACGAACAAATGCGCCACGACTATTTCGATCAGTTATTGGCTGAATCGAAAATTCCTGACAAAAGTGGCCGTAAATCATGGCAGCAAAAGCCGGGCTGTCCCTGTGAATTTTGGGATGGAGAGGTCTATTCGGAACACGCAGGCAGGGCGATGCGGGCACACTCAATGTCTGCCGCTGAGTGGGATGAACTAGAACGAAAAATCAAACAGTCTGACATGTTCTCTGAAGCATTGCCGATGGCGCCGCAAGAACAGCAGCTGGAAGAAGCGCCTCGGCGACAATCAAATTACAAAATCTAAACCCGCTCCGGCGGGTTTTTTTATGCGAGTAGAAAATGGCTTACACCCAGCAAAACCTTGATGACATCAACGCCGCAATCGCGACCGGCGTCATGGAGGTAACCATTAATGGCCGCACCACAAAATTTCGTTCGCTGGATGACATGCTGCGTACCAAGTCCGTTATCGAGCAGTCGATCAGCAGCGGCCAGAAGTCAGAACGAATTCTAAAAGTCAGCCATCGCCGGGATTATCAATGAAACTGAATCTAATCGACCGTGCCATCATGGCAGTGGCACCACAGCGTGGCTTGGCCCGGGTAAAGGCGAGAGCATTGGCCAGTGTAATTACCACAGAAGCGGGTTACGACGGTGCCGGTAAAGGTCGCGGCAATGAATGGGTGCGCGGTAGCGACAGCTCGCAGAATGCCGAAAACCGTCAAGCCCTTACATCACTGCGGTACCGTCATCGTGAGCTTGCCCGTAACAATCCATATGTAGCTGCAGCGATCGATTCAACTGTGTCTCTTACGGTTGCGGAGGGTATCACGCCAGCGGCTAAGCACCCGACCGATCCAGAAAAAGCCAAGTTAGCAAATGAACTGATGTTGGAGTGGGCCCAAAGCCTATTCTGTGATGCCGACGGTCGCCTCAATCTGTTTGGCCTCCAGTCTCTTATTGTTCGTTCCGAAGCTGAATCTGGCGAAGTGCTCGCTATGAGAAAAATTAAGCGCACGCCGGGTGTGCGGGTGCCGTTGCAAATCCGGATTCTGGAAGGTGATTACCTGGATCACTTACGTGATGGCAACGTTGACGGCCGAAGGGTTGTTCAAGGTGTTGCATACGACAACAGCGGTGAGCGCGTTGGCTACTACATTCATGGCAGTCATCCAGGTGATCGCGGCACGCGTCCGGGTACCTCCAAATTCGTTCGAGACGATGACATAGCGCACGTTTATGAAGTGCGTCGCCCTGGTCAATCGCGAGGCATTCCCCGTGGAACTTCCGTGATGACCCGAGTAGCCAACTTGGATGACTTCCAGGATGCGCGTCTGCGCCAGCAGAAAGTAGCCGCTTGTTTGGCAGCGTTCATCACCCAGGGTGAAGACGGAAAAATGAAGGGCGATCCGCTGCCCACGACGATAGAGCCCGCCATGATCGCTCGCCTGGGGCCGGATGAAACAGTTGGCTATGCCAACCCGCCGTCCGTTACCGGTCAGGATGAATTTATCCGTGGCGAAGAGCACATGATTGCTCGAGGCTATGGCCTGAATCACCAGGTGATTACTGGCAACATCGAAGGCGCGAATTTTGCGGCCGCCAAAATTGGTCGGCTGGAAGTTTATGCCAATGTGCACCGCTGGCGCCGCAACATGCTCATTCCGCAGTTCCTGAAAACCATCGAGCGTTGGTTTATCGAAGCCGCCGAACTGGCCGGCCACGATATTTCTGGCGTCACTTTCGACTGGGTGCCGCCGCGCACAGAGATTCTCAACCTTCGCGACGACATTCCTGCACTCATCAAGCAGTGCCGCGGCGGCTTTGGCAGTGTTTCCGGAATCCTGCGCTCGCTGGGTTACTCCGACCCCGAAGCATTCCTGAAGGAGTGTGCCGAGGATATGAAATTGCTTGATGAATTGGGGCTAATTCTGGATTCGGACCCGCGAAAAACCACCCAGTCTGGCCAGTTGCAAGCCAGTGGAAAGCCCGCAAACGACGAAAACAACGACGATAACTCCGACGAGGAAAACGACGATGAAAAGTAAAGCTCTGGCGCTGGCCATCGCAGGCGCAATGGCAAAAAGCGGTGACGTTATTACCGGTGCCCGCGCCAGCCTCAACAGCAAAGGCGAATTGTTGGTTTATGGCGTTGTGGGTGACTGGTGGGATGAACTAGATGCAGAAACCGTGGTTCGTCAGGCGGAGGCCGCCGGTACCAGTGATGAACTGATTGTTCGCATCCACTCTGAGGGGGGCAGTGTTGTTGAGGGGCTGGCCATTTATAACGCCCTCAAGCAATCAGAAAAGCGGGTGATTGTTTATATCGATGGTATTGCCGCGAGCATGGCGTCGGCCGTGGCCTGTGCTGGTGATGTAGTTCGTATGCCATCGAACGCGCTGATGATGATTCACAAGCCCCATCTTCACGCGCATGGAAACGCCAATGATCTGCGTGATCTGGCAGATCAGATTGATGTGATCGAAGGCAGCTATATCGACTGCTACGCCAAAAAGGGCAGCCAGACCACAGAAGAACTCAAGTCACTGATTAGCGACGGCAAAGATCACTGGCTTACCGCGCAACAGTGCTTGGATATGGGGCTGTGCGACGAAATTATCGAAGACGTTGCGATCGCAGCGTCCTACCAAGCAGACAAATTTCACAATCCGCCGGCCGCTCTTTGGGGTGGCCTGGTGACCAACGCGGCAGCCGCCGCAAAACCCTTGGAGAAAAAACCTATGAAATTTAAGGTACTGGCAAAAAACGGCGGCAGAAGTGCTATGGCCGCTTCCATTGTGGCCTTGCTCGATGCGCAGTTTAACAGCGTAGATGATGCTGCCGCGAAATTGGTCGGCATTGAAAATGCCGCTGCACTTATCACCGGTGAAATTGAAGCTACTGATGATGACCTGACCAAAATCAACGCCTTGCTGGGTGGTGATGATGACGACGATTCGGAACCTGCGCCTGCAGCCGCTGCGCAAGCATCTGCCACCGACGTTCAGGCCGCTGCTGCCGCCGCAGTCGCTGCGGATCGAAAACGCGCCGCTGACATTCGGGCGATGGGTAAAAAATATGGTCTCGGTGATGACCTGGTCGATGGTTACATTGATGCTGGCCATACCCTGGCCAAAGCGCGTGACCTTGCTCTGGATGTAGTTGCCCAGCGCAGCCAGTCACAGCAGCCGGTACCCGGCGTCCGAGTAACACACACGCAGACTGAGTCGCTGGGTGCTGCAATGGCACAGGCCATTTTGCATCGCGCGGACCCCTCGGCTCATAAATTGGACGACGGCAGTAAAGTGTTCGCCCACCGTTCTCTTATCGAATTGGCGGAGGCTCACTTGGTGAGTCACGGT
>JALUYN010000619.1 GCA_027012915.1 Cellvibrionaceae bacterium | reverse complement strand
ATCCGATGTTTTGCCCGCGCTGACTTCTTCGCCACCGCCAATAATGTGTATGTTTTTGCCCAGCGCAACCGCACCATGGCCATGAACCGGGACCGGCATATCCGGCAGCGGTGTCCAGCTATCACTTTGTGCGGAGTAAACCCAGGCGTTGGCAAAAACGCGCTTGGGGCTAGTAAACTGTTCGCCACCGAACACATAGATATCGTCACCAACACTGGCCGCTGCACACCCGGCCTGCGCCATGGGTAGAGGAGCGCGTACTTCCCAGCGGTCACTCTGCGGATCGTAAACTTCGTGCTGACTGATGTTGTGTTGCACGCCGGGTTTTACCACCTGGCGACCACCAATGACATGCAGTTTTTGTTCAACCACCGCAGTGCCAACACTGTTACGCGGTGTAGGAATGGGCGCCGCAGTTTGCCAACGCTCACCGTCAAACAACCAGGTGTCTGCCGCGTTGGTATGATCTTCGTATTGGCCATTGGCACCGTTAGGCGAATCATCAATTGGTTTGCGCCCGGCGGTAACCACCAGCCCCTGAGCAGTGGAACCGGCAGCGAATTCGCCTCGCCTTGCCGGGAGCGAAACGGTTTCTTGCCAGTCATCCTCAATACTCGAAAGCGAATAACACCCCGACTGCATCTGCCAGGGATTGAGATAGCTAAAGCGATATCCGCCCAGAGCCCACAATCGATTTTCGTGACTCACCAAATAGGGGTGGTGTAGTCGATAGGGTAACTCCGGTCCCTCGAGCCATTGCTGATCCTCTGGATTGAACCAGTGGCTGGCACGCACTGGATAGGGCAGCGGCCCCAGCCCGGAAAAACCACCAGCAACCACCAGATGACCTGCAAAGTTTGCGGGATAAATTTCCTGCAGCACCTGGGGCAAGCGCGCCCCATTGCGATACTCGCCATGGGACGTTTTCTTGAGTTCTACACCAAGGCTCAAGCGGCTGTAGCCTAATGCAGTCATCATTAACCCATAGCGACAAAACGTGCGACGTTCCATGTTGTGCCCTCCAAAATTTGAATTTCATACTAACTCAAATTTCTGTCATCTCAAGCGGTGGCAGGAACCTCCCGGGTAGGATACTGTTACTTCACTCTTCTATAGATGGACTAGCGAATATGGAATTTCAGGCTCTCACATCAATCGAACAACTGCGCGCACTCTACGACCAACCACACGAACTGGCGGTCAAAAAACAACAGAATGCACTGGACAGCTTCAGCCGACAATTTCTGGAGCTATCTCCCTTTTGCCTGCTCTCTACCGCCGCGCGCAATGGCGCCATGGATTGCTCCCCGAGAGGTGATTATCCGGGATTTGTTGAAGCGCTCGACGACTCAACCCTGGCAATGCCGGATCGCCCCGGCAACAACCGCATCGATAGCTTGAGCAATATTGTAGAAAACCCCAACGTTGGCTTGCTGATGGTTGTTCCCGGCTTTAACGAATGCCTGCGCGTTAATGGCAAAGCCAGTATTACTACCGATGCGGATTTGATGCAGCGCTTTGAACACAAGGGAAAATTGCCGCGGTCGGTGGTTGTGATCCGCATTGAGGAAATCTATTTTCACTGCGCCAAGTCCATGATTCGCTCAAAACTGTGGAATCTGGAATCGCAGGTTAGTCGAGATCTGATGCCAAGCCTGGGTAAGATCATCATGGCGCAAACGGCACCTGAGAGTCCCGAGGCTCTGGTAGACGCCGTCGATGCTCAGATTCGCGAAGGCGAACGCACCACTCTGTATTAAGGGCGCAAGGAAACAATAGGCCCGATTATTGCTGTTTCTGGTGATCCACAGGGAAAAGGAAGTCAGCATTATGATCAACGCCAGTAATAGCGCTGGCTCCAGCTATTTCACGCCGCCTCAAAGACTGCAAAATGCAGAGGATACTACGGCAAACACTGTTGCTTCGACAAACAAAGTTGGCCGCAGCGAGTCGATTTCTGAAGAGGGCAAGGCACTGTCCCAATCGGATCATGTGTATCGTATGGAAACCGGCAACGGCGGACGCTATGTAGATCTGGAATCCTTCTTTGAACCAAAACCGGGGCTTCAGAGGCTCGATGACCTGGGCCAAATTCTGATACCCAGTATTGATAACGTTAATGCCCTGCAAGATCACCTTTCAATAGTCTTCCCGGAATTTCTGAAAGAGCATGGCATACCCGCCGCACCCGAGAGCGTTCGCTATGGTCGCGATGGCGATATGATCCTGCCCACAGACTATCCCTACGCGGACAAACTAAAATCTGCATTGGAATCATCACCGGCAATGGAAAACGAATTGCGTACTCTGAATGCGTTGTCATCCCACGTTGCCGCACTGCAACAACTTGAGCCGTTTCACTATGAAATGTCTCAAGCGAGTAATCAGGCAGAGATGGATGCTATTGTTGAGAGGTATCAGCATCTGCTTGGTGACAACAGACGCTATCCTGAAGTGGCGTTGTCGTTTGATGCTCTGGGCAAGGTGAACGTCACATCCGATGGATCGACTTTAGCCGAGGACCTGTCAACAAGTTAGACGATTCCGGTAATTTTGATAACGCTAGGTAGTATCGGGAGCCACTGAAACACAACACCTAATCCACTCCCTACAACGATCACCATTACAGGGAAGCCAAAATAAGTGAGGCATACTTTTGCTAATGCCATGATTGAGACCGGAGGTCATGATCATGACATTGTTTGACCCCGGGGTAATCGTCGCCGAGATCGTAAACAGAAACAGGGCCGACAGGTATTCCACGTGTACGTTCTTGGCTACGTCATGTGAGCGCTGACAAAATCCGAAAGCTCAGACACCGATTCATCTGCCTCGCGGAAGTGACCACAAAACGCCTGCCACACATGCCACATTTGCGGCCAGATTTTTAGCTCTGCCTGACCTGATGATGAGCGCACCTTTTCTATCAGCAGCCTGGAATCATCCAGTAAGGCCTCTCGACCACCGGTGTGCACCAACATCGGCGGCAAATTTTCAAGACTCGCGAACAACGGGGATACGCCCGGATCATCCAGAGGAGTGTCGACACAATAGTCCACGGCCGCTTCGCTCAAGCGTTGTTTGTCCGGAAAGTAGGGATCCACTGGGGCTTTGGTTATATGGGTGTCGGCCGACAGAGTCAGATCCACCCATGGCGACATTAACGCCAAAGCAACGGGCATAACCATCTGTTGTTGCTGTATAGCGACTGCGGTCGCCAACGCCAAACCACCTCCGGCGGAATCGCCGGCAAACGCAATTTGAGCATTGGGAAATTGTTCGAGCAGCGACTGATAAATAGCCAAGGCGTCATCAAGAGCGGCAGGGTAGGGATTTTCCGGAGCCAGTCGGTAGTCAAAGATCAGACCTTTCACTCCTGCTTTCTGAGCCAACTGCGCCGCCAGTGCACGGTGCGTCAGGCAGGAACCTGTAATATAGGCTCCGCCGTGAAAATACAAAAGTATGCGCTCATCGCCACAACCTTCCGGGACTAGCCACTGGGCATTGCATCCAGCAATGTTTGTTGTCTCAGACCTAACGCCCTTTGGAAACTTAAGCACCTTGGGGGCTGTGCGGTCACGCTCTTCGCGCACTGCCTCAACGGAAGGTAGTTGCGCCATCTTTTTGAGAGAGCGCGTGGTCAGCCATAGAAACAGCCTGGACTTGATACTCTGCATCAATTCTTCCTTGTTTATTGTTGTTATTGTGGTTTGCTCTAGACCAAGGCCTACCGGTCAGACCAGCCCTTTTCGGCAGACAGCATTTGCAGTTGTTGCAGAGTTTTCTCTTTGGTTTGCCAAAGCTCACTAACCCACTCTTGAAAGCCCAGGCGAAACTCCTCGTCATCGGAATAGTTGCGACCCAAAAACTCCGCGGGAATCTCTTTCTGCTCAACGCGCACAATCACATTGTTGACGCGACCGCTAAGGAAGTCCCAGAAGCCTGGCTGCTCACCGTTGGGGTAGTGAATAGTAATATCCAGCAGGCAGTTCATGCGCTGCCCCATGGCGCCCATCACAAATCCCATACCGCCAGCCTTGGGCTTCAACAGGCCACGATAAGGAGAATTTTGTGCAGCGTGTTTTGCGGGGGTGAAGCGCGTGCCTTCCAGGAAATTGAACACAGCCACTGGGGTATACTGAAACTTCTCGCAGGACTTTTGTGTACTCTCAAAATCCTTGCCGCGCTTCTCTGGATGCTTCTCCAGATACTCTTTGCTGTAGCGCTTCATAAACGGGAAATCCAGTGCCCACCAGCACAATCCAATAACGGGAACCCAAATTAGCTCCTGCTTGAGAAAGAACTTGAGCATCGGAATACGGCGATTCAGCAAGTGCTGCAAAATCAAAATGTCGGCCCAGGATTGATGATTGGACGACACGAAATACCAATGTTCCTTATCCAGCGTTTCCACTCCGGAAACATCCCACTGCAGCGGCTGAGTCAGCCACATCCAGAAGGAATTAACGGAAATCCAGCTCTCGGCAATCATAATTGCCACGCGGGTACAGAAGGTGCGCCAAACCTTCAGCGGAATCAGCAGACGCAGCAGCGTTACTAAAAACAGAAAAGGGGCGTGAAACAGGGTATCAGCAGCCAGAATCAAACAGGCCAAAATCGCCTTTAGCGGCGCAGGCAAAAAGGACAGCATGTCACTCTCTCTTAGTTAATGAACGCTTCGTTAGAGCGTTTTCTTTACTGAGCTCGACGCAGGTTAGCGAAGCACCTTGCCAATAGTTGCTATCAGCGAGTCCGGGTGAAAAGGCTTCACCAACCAGCCAGTAGCACCGGCAGCACGTCCCTCGGCTTTTTTATCCGCAGCAGCTTCCGTTGTCAGCAGTAAGATCGGCACCGTCTTACACGCAGAACCACCGCGAATTTCGCGAGTCAGCGTGATGCCATCCATACCCGGCATATTCACATCGGTGATCACCAGATCAAACGCGGTTTTCTTAGCCTTCGCCAAGGCGTCATTACCATCGACAGCCTCGACGATACTGTGGCCATTGGACTTAAGCGTGAAAGCCACCATCTGGCGCATGGAGGAAGAATCATCAACAACGAGAATATTGGCCATGCCTACAACCCTTACTGCTTGTATCTCAATCAACTCTTAACCACGGCCTTGTGGGTTTTGCTGACGAACATCCCTGCATCAGTCGCGAGGCTCAAAGGTAGCGTAAATGGGGGGATTAGTCATGTGTTTGGTTTGTTGTTTTTATAGGTTTTTTGGGTGGCTTTTCTTTGTTTGCCGAGTGGCTTTGTAGGTTGGGTTTCGCCCAGCTGGGCGATATTCGTAAGCTGCTCATTCGGTTCGAGTCTTTGTTGGCGGAGTGAATTTGTGCAAGGGTTTCGCCCTTCCTGGGCGAGTTAAGGGTACTGGGCGCCCAGTACCCTTAACAATCCCCAACCGCCCCAATCAGTCGCCGGCTGCGCCGGTTCCCTGCGCTACTCGAAAACCAACGGCCGCTGCGGAACTCGGTCGCTATGCTCCCTCAAACAGTCCTCGCTACTTCGTGCCGTTGATTTTCTCCGTTGCTCGGCGACTTCAAAGGGGATTCGGGGTGCCATATTTAAAGTTGGCACCCCGGGTCCCGTATGAGCTGCCGAGCGGAGAGATGAGACAAGGGAAAATCGCACATGGACAAGGTGAATTTGAACGAAGTTCAAAGAGAGGGTGCCCTGGGGTATGTGCGATTTAGGCGTACCGCGCAGGACGCGCGTTACGCCGACCCGCTGGATCAGCTCGGAGCGAGGGAAGCCGCAGGCCAGCGAATCAGGGCGCGCTTTCTTTTGCTTTCTTTTGCTTCCGTTTTCTTTGCGCGAGCAAAGAAAATGAAGTCGCCCAGCTGGGCGAAATCCAACCTACAAAGCCACTCGGCAAACAAAGAGGAAAACCCACACAAAAAACAGAAAACAAACAACAAAAAAAGCCCCGCAGTGCAATCCACCACGAGGCTTCCAAAAAAGGCCGATTGCCCGGCAATCAACCCTCTACATTAGCTATCAAACGGATGACGCAAAACAATAGTCTCAACACGATCCGGGCCAGTAGATACAATATCCACCGGCGCACCAGTCAGTTCTTCCAGACGCTTGATGTAAGCCTTGGCATTCTCGGGCAGCTCATCCCAGCTCTGAACACCAAAGGTATTTTCACTCCAGCCAGGCATTTCTTCGTAGATAGGCTCAACACCTTCCCAACCCTCGGCATCGTAAGGTACAGAAATGGCGTTGCCATTTTCGTCTTTGTAGCCCACGCAGATTTTCACGGTCTCAAGACCGTCGAGAACGTCCAGTTTGGTCAGGCACATACCGGAAATACTGTTGATGCGGATCGCATGGCGAACCGCTACGGCATCGAACCAACCGGTGCGGCGCTGGCGACCGGTGGTGGCACCGAACTCATGACCCTTCTCACCCAGATGCTGACCCACTTCACAATCCAACTCGGTAGGGAATGGACCACCACCAACGCGGGTGGTGTAGGCCTTGGTAATACCCAGCACGTAGTCCAGGTACAGTGGACCAAAACCGGAACCGGTGGCAGTACCGCCTGCGGTGGTATTGGAAGAAGTTACGTAGGGGTAGGTGCCGTGATCGATATCCAGCAGAGAACCCTGAGCACCTTCGAACAGAATGCTTTCACCAGACTCACGAG
>JALUYN010000618.1 GCA_027012915.1 Cellvibrionaceae bacterium | reverse complement strand
TCCCTATGCGGGCTCCATCAATGGTGCGGTTTCACGCACCGAGCAGAACTACACCAGACTGAAAAAAGAATTTGAAAAACTGGTAGCAGAGATGCGTACCTCCCTGGAAGATTTGGAGCAGCATCTTCGCTCGGCCAACGTCATCGCATCGATATCTCGCGTCGAGGCCTCTCGCGTCGACGTCGGAAACCAGGATACGTTTTTTACTGTGGCCGAGACCGTCGATGAGTCCGCCAATCGCATTAAAAAGCGAGTCAACTATTCGCGCAGTTTGTTTAACAACGTACAGCCTTAAACAGATTCTCAGGACAGATTCCCATGAAGACAGAAGTTTTGTATCAATCCGGAAATTCCCGCTGGCTGTACTTTGGCCGCGACCCCGATAAACCGGACAAGATCATTGATACCAATCAGTATATGAAGGTGACTTCGCATCAGGCGTTGTTGATGGACCCGGGTGGAATCGAACTGTTTGCGCCGATGCTGGCCGCAGTGGTCAAGCAGATTCCCATTGAGCAGTTGACCTATCTGTTTGCCTCGCACCAGGATCCGGATATTATTTCGTCACTGGGGCTTTGGGATCAGACGCTGCCAAAAGCGCGACTCTACTCCCCGTGGCTGTGGGAGAGTTTCATACGCCACTTCGGCATGAACAATATTGCCTACGATGCCATTCCCGACGAAGGTGGAACATTGAGCCTCGATGGCGAGGAAGTGCGTTTCGTTCCCGCGCATTATCTGCACGCCTCTGGCAATTTTCACGTGTACGACCCCAAGGCCAAGATCTTGATGAGCGGTGATGTGGGTGCCGCGATGGAGCCTGCGGAAGTGTCCATTTTTGTCGATGACTTCGACGCTCACTGCAAGAACATGGAGTATTTTCACCGTCGCTGGATGCCATCCAATGCGGCCAAAAAAGAGTGGATTAACCGCGTTCGAGATCTTGATATTGAAATGCTCTGCCCACAACATGGTCGTATTTTCAAAGGTGAGCAGGTGGGCAAGTTCCTCGACTGGTTTGAGCAGCTCAATGTGGGCTGTGCGGTTGCAGTTTCCAACTGATTGGCCAAGGACTTCAAACTCAGTCGACCTGACGGCGCTCTCTCTGAGGCGCCGTTTTACGTTGTAGGGTTTTATGCAGATCCGGTGTAATCCAATCCGTTGAATGCGTATAATCGCCGCTTTGTTTTGCCCTTTCAAAACATCCCGAACTTGAACACCAAAATTTGAGAACCAGAGTCATGACCGTTCGCACCCGTATTGCGCCTTCCCCCACTGGGGATCCCCACGTCGGCACCGCCTATATCGCGCTGTTCAATCTGTGCTTTGCCAAGCAGCAGGGCGGCAAATTTATCCTGCGTATTGAAGATACAGACCAGGCGCGATCCACGCCGGAATCGGAACAGGCTATTCTGGACAGCCTGCGTTGGCTGGGCTTGGATTGGGACGAAGGTCCCGACAAGGCCGGCGATTTTGGTCCCTATCGCCAGAGCGAGCGCGGCGATATCTACGCCAAGTATGCTCAGGAACTGGTGGACAAAGGTCACGCGTTCCGCTGCTATCGCACCCCGGAAGAGCTGGATCAACTGCGAGAGGCGCGGCGCGCAGCAGGCGGTTTTGCTGCTCTCAAGCCCAGTGAGCTGATGCTCGATGAAACGGAAGTGGCACGTCGTGAAGCCGAGGGTATGCCCTATGTTATTCGTATGATAGTGCCTGAGGGCGAAGGGCCTTGTCCTGTGGACGATATGCTGCGTGGCACCATCGAGTTGGACTGGGGGCAGGTGGACGCCCAGGTACTGCTGAAATCCGATGGCATGCCCACCTACCATCTGGCCAATGTGGTTGACGATCATCTGATGCAGATCACCCATGTATTGCGCGGCGAGGAGTGGATTAACTCCGCACCCAAGCACAAGCTGCTCTACGAGTACTTTGGTTGGGATATGCCACAGCTTTGCCACTTGCCACTGCTGCGCAACCCGGACAAGTCCAAGTTGAGTAAGCGCAAGAACCCGACCTCGATTCTCTACTATCAGCGCATGGGCTATCTGCCGGAGGCTCTGGTGAACTATCTGGGGCGCATGGGCTGGTCCATGCCCGATGAGAGCGAGAAGTTCACGCTGCAGCAGATGATGGATAACTTTGATGTTCAACGCGTGTCTTTGGGCGGCCCGATTTTCGACGTCGAAAAGCTGTCGTGGCTCAATGGCCTGTGGATTCGTGAAGATCTGGATATGGAAGCGCTGGCCGATCGCCTGCAGCAGTGGGCGTTTAATCGCGATAACTTGATGCAGGTGTTGCCCCACGCGCAACAGCGCATGAATACGCTCAGTGATTTTGCACCTTTGACCAGCTTCCTGGCCTCTGGCCAGTTAGCGTTGACCCGCGACAGCTTTGCAGAAGTGAAACTCGACGAAGAGCAGCTGAAATCTGTACTGCAATTTGCACTGTGGCGCTTGGAAGCGCTGCGCACCTGGGAGCGCAGCGAGATCTTCAATACCCTCAAGGAACTGTCTGGACAGCTGGATATCAAGTTGAAAGATTTCCTGGCGCCTTTGTTTGTTGCTATTGCTGGAACCACGTCATCATTTTCTGTCATGGACTCAATGACTCTGCTGGGCCCGGATATGACCCGTGCTCGTATTCGCCATGCCCTGCAAGTGTGCGTTGGCGAACTGGGTAAAAAGCAGCTTAAAAAGCTGGAAAAAGCCTACGCTGCGTTGGCCTGATTTTTCTCTTCTCGATAAAGCCGACTAATTAGGTCGGCTTTTTTCACTCCCAAACTGTTCAAAGTTTGATCTTTTTTCTGTCTTTTAGTCACTATTTGGTGAAATTAAGACATTTAGAAACTGCAGAGCACGCCGATAACTAGATATACTAAAGCCCCGCTTCGAGAGAGCGAAGGCACCCAAGGGCCCTATTGGCTGAGAAATTAGAGGTGCCCTGTGACACGGATAGGTCAAAAAGTAAGCGGCTATAATTATTAAAATATTAAGTGTGCACAGGAGGCCTCTTTTGAAGGCAATATTGTATCCTGCGATTGCTCTGATGAACCGCATGAGTTTCGGCATGAAATTCAGTCTCGTCAGCGCAATGTTTGTAATTCCGATGGCGGTGACCAACCTGATGGTCATCAATAATTCGTTTCAGTCTTTTCTCCAGACGCGCAATGCGCTGGATTCCATGCAAGTGGTGCGAGACGTCACTATATTGCGCCGGGATCTGTTGGAGCTGCATAGTCTCGTGCGTATTAATCGATTCTATGTTCAGCCCGACCGCGAAGGCGGCGTTCCCGAGCGCATAGAGCGGCAGATTCAGAAGATTTCCGGCGCGCTGCAAGAAATGCCCGCAGTTTCAGACGAGCCGGACAAGCTTGCCGCTTTTAATGACAAGCGTCAGGCTCTGTTGGATGGCCTCAATACGGTGGCCAGTGATGAAATGCCCATCAGCAAATTTGCCAACGTCGATTTGTTGATGAATGAATTCAAAGGCTTTATGAAAATTGTTGGAGCCCAGAGTGGCCTAAGTCAGGATGAGAATGTCGGTACTCGCCAGATTACGGAGTTCCTGCTGGGGATGGCCCATGACTCCAACAAGCATATTGCCGATGTAAGATCCATTGGTGCCGCTGCTTTCCGTGCCGGTGGCATGTTGTCGTCTGATCACGGCAATTTCCTTGAAGCTTCTATTACCCAATTGGAAAAGATCGGTAAGTCCTACGAGGTGGCAATTTCTGAGGTCCGGACGCAGAACCCCGATCTGCCGGCCAAATTCGACGAGCTTATAGAGAGCAGTACCAAGGCCTTTTCTGACACTATTTTGCTTATTGAGGACGACTTTTTATTTGCCGAGGATGTCAATGGTGACTGGGACGCGGCATTCACAAAAATTACCGGAGTAATGCAGCGCAATTTCATTCTGGTGGATGCTCTCGAGACCTACGTGCAAGAGCAGCTCGATAGTCGACTTTCCTCCAAACGCTTGCAGATGATTACTCTCGTGCTGGTTCTTATGGCGATCTTCATAGTAATTTTCTACCTTTACGCCGGCTTCTACGTTTCTACCCGCACCACCATTGATGGTTTGAGCCAGGTAGTGAACAAGGTCGCCGGTGGAGATATGACAGCCAGCTATCTGGCCTCCAGCAAGGATGAACTGGGAGATCTGGGGATCGTATTTAACGATATGGTGGAAAAAATTCACGACCTTCTGCAGCTGGTTGGCGACACGGTAGTAGAGGTGGAGAGTCAGTCTGAGCGTGTCAAAACCGTATCCTCACAGAGTAACCAATTGGTGGTTGGGCAGCGTCAGCAGATCGAAATGGTGGCCAGTGCCATGACCGAGATGTCGGCCACCACCCAAGAGGTCTCCAGCAGTTCGGAAACTGCAGTGCAGAGCGCACACAGTGTAAAAGATGAGACGGTGTCGGGGCGAGAGCTTGTAGAGCAGCAGGTGGGCAGTATCAAGGGGCTGGCCGAGGAAATCGAGCAGTCGGTTAATGTTATCAATCAACTGGCTTCAGACAGCTCAGCCATCAGCCAGGTGCTGGATGTGATTAAGGGGATCGCAGAGCAGACCAACCTGTTGGCGCTTAACGCTGCAATTGAAGCCGCCAGGGCTGGCGAGCAGGGGCGTGGTTTTGCGGTAGTGGCAGATGAAGTAAGAACCCTGGCCCAGCGCACTCAGCAATCTACTGAAGAAATTGAGCAGATGATCGTCAAGCTTCAGAATGGTGTGGATCAGGCCGTGAAAGCTATGAATGCCAGCCATGAAAAAGCTGACAATACCGTGAGTCAGTCCGACCAGGTGCAGGGTGCGCTAGAAAACATCCTTGGGGCAGTGGGCATGATCGTCGATCAGAGCCAACAGATTGCCACCGCTGCAGAGCGTCAAACCTCGGTGGCGGGGGATATCGATAGTAATATCGTCGAGATCAATCGCGCCGGTGAAAAGACCGCTGAGGGCGCCAGCGAAACAGAACAGGCTAGTCATCAGCTGTCGGAATCTGTGGGGCGTCTTAAGGATCTGATCAAACAATTTAAGGTTTGAAAGATTCCTAACAGCATCCGAATTTGAACCTAAATCTAAATCCCTGGTAGCTGCCGCTCTGGAATAGAGGCAGTTGCTAGGGAAATATCTATTAGGACAAAATTTCAAAAATATCCACGAACTCTATGGGAAAGTTTCGATAGTTTATCTTTGAGGGGATTTCCCAGAAGCTACGTCCTAATTGTGTTATAGAGAACGCTCTGCATAAGTGTTGTTAACGATCCTGAAATCAATCGCTCCGCTTTAAATATGAATTTAATTCATGTGGCATTTGAAAATAAGCCATTTGTGGAATTTGCCGACGAGTCATAGACTGATCACCAGTTAGAGATTGCTCTAACGCGACTCAAGCGAGGTAACTCATTATGGCTATTGTAATTGCGATTTATGTCTCAGTTCTCGGTTTGGCTATCTACCAGGATATGAAGAATAAAAATCAGTGCCAGACTTGCTGAGTAACGCGGAAACTCTGAATTAAACTCTTATTTTTGCCCACCTATACGGTGGGCTTTTTTTATTGCCAAGGATGGCATGTATGTCGCGAGAGGCAGGAAGCCGGCAGCGACGATTGCCAAGGATGGCATGTATGTCGCGAGAGGCAGGAAGCCGGTAGCGACGATTGCCAGGGATGGCATGGCAGATATTTGCTCCTGCAATATCTGCACTTCCGCCATCCTTGGCGGTCGTATACCGCGGAAGGCATGGATGCCGTGAGCGGTATCTCCCAGGATAGCACCAAACTATAAATGTATGTCGATGGTATCCGAGCTTGAGGGTATACCGCGGAAGGGGGGTCAGATAATTACGCGGCATCATGAGTTCTCTCTCTGCTAAAACGCAAAACCCCGTAATTTACGCATTTCCGGCAGTGTAGGAATGCCATTCTTGAGACGATATTCTTCAACCACTTCAATCAATTTGTCGTACATAAACCTATGAGCCATGGAGTGCCGGGTGCGCTCGTGAGACACCAGTACAAATTGCAGCAATAACTCCTCATCATCGGGCAGGGGCAAGGCGACTATATCTTTGCTCAGGTCTTCCTCTTCAACAAATACCGGAAGGTTCGGCATAACGTAGTCGGTGCACCTAAGTACTTCCAGCGCAGAGAAAAAGTGATCGGTCTCCAGATGTGGTTTGATCTGTTTTTCATGCTCTATAAAGCTCGAGTCGGCAGTTCGGAAGAAGTGTTTGTCACTGAGATCGGCGATACGGTTGCGAATTTGCGGGTATTGTTCCACCAGTTCCCAGGTTAACTTGTCGAGTTTGGTCAGAGGATGGCCGGCGCGGGCAAACAAGACCGGTGGGGCTACGCCGATGGTTGTGACGTCGTATTCCTCCGGGTAGTGCTCCTGAGCCACCTGAATCAGGAAGTCGATTTTGCCGGTGCTCAGTTGTTCCAGTTGATTGTCTTCCTGGCGCTCAGTACGCAGTGAGAAGTGGGGGGCTTGCTCCCCCAGCTTTTGCATCAATGGCGGCAGGGCCCAGTAGCAAATGTGTACCGGAAATACGACGGCAAAGTCAGCGTGAGTGTTCTGCGGGTTGAATATCTCCGGTTGCACCATGCATTGCACCGCCTGCAGTAATTGCGGCAGGTGCTGAGCCAAGCGTTCAGCTCTGGGCGTGGGAAT
>JALUYN010000617.1 GCA_027012915.1 Cellvibrionaceae bacterium | reverse complement strand
GGGACAGTACAGAAGTCTCCTCCACCATTGCAGTAGTCAGTATTGTCAAAGTTGTATAGCCCCTGGCGGTGATTGACGAACTCGTTTGTATAAATCGACAAATCACCAGAGCTTTCGAGTGTTGCAGAGCTATTGCGAATCGAATGCGCAGGGCTATTGGCGGCATCGCCAGACATCACAATATTGGCGAGGCCAAAGATATCGGACTGACGGTTAAGAATAGTCTGGCCATAGAGGCTTAGATCCCCCACAGAAAAAATGACACTTCCCGGCGCTCCATACTCTGCAGTGTTCTCCAGCGTATTCCGGGCCGCCAGAGAAACGTTGTCACCGCCGCCCAGCACGCCGTGGTTAACAATATTATTCGCCGAAAGAAATAGAGGCCCGTCAGCAAAAAAAGCGCCTTGATTTACACCGCTACCTTGATTATTGAAATCTTGATTCAAGCGAGCATCCACAGCACCAAACCCCTGAATTCTGCCCCTGTAGCTATTGAATAGATTTTCTGCTTCGATGGTGAGATCGGCTTCCGCAATTATATTTCCGTCATTGACTATATCTCCCTGACTCGCAGTAATCTGAGCAGAGGCTTTGGCATAGGTGTTTCCATGGACCGCGATGTCCGAACTGACACTTTCCAGGTTAAGACTCTTATCAGACACTATTTTGTTGATGCTTAAGGAGCCGTCAGCTTTTATCGAGATATCCCCTGCTCCAGAGGCTATCTCACCCTGCATATTAACGCCCACCCCTGACTCTGTGCCGATCATGAAAATCTGGTTGGCATACATACCTCCCAGCGAAGCAACATCTAACGCGAACGCAGGTTTATCGCTGCCATTGTCCCCTTTTTTGATCAGCGCTAAATCCGTATAAGCAATATCGTTGCGCCCGGTGATTAGATTGAGCCGCTGGGCGTGTAGCTCATCATTCAGCGTGATCGCCCGGGCAAATATATCCAAACGATCAATAGCGCTGGCATTGAGACGACTTATGGAAACCTCTCCTCCGTCGATAGAAAAACCCTGCAACTCGCCATCTCGCATTGTGGGCAGGCCGGTAGCAAGGGTCGCTCTCGGCGTATTGATAAAACCGCAACCATCACAACTGATACCATTCGGATTGGCCAACACAAGCTCTGCGGACTGACCAGCAATTTCTGCCAAACCGTTTAACTGAGAGCGGTTGGGGCCTGTTACTTCATTGAGGATAATACTGACACTAGATCCCCCGAGGTTTGGGTTCGCATCAATATGCCCTGCTAGCTGGGTATCGGTTACCACGCGACTGTTGTTGAAAATTATCCCCTGAGTATTGATATCAAGCTGAGTGAATTTGTTATGAGAAACGCCCTTTGCCGTGGGCTTCACAATATCCACAATGGGCACACCATTACCGGCCTCAACGATGGATGCCCTATTTGATATAGCTGCGGTGTTATCCACAAAGACGCTGGCACTGGATATAGGAGTACTGAACACCAGCGCAAAAGATACCGAATAAACGACACATTTACTCCAGAGCCAGGAATTAGTCGTCGGAGTTTTGGGGTTACGTACACATTTGCGCATAGTGATAATCCGTTATCGCTGGTGAGCCTCTTTCGAAATCCTCAATTGCTTGTCATCACAGAGTCATGCTCAAGCTGACGCTGACTTCCTCTCTGGTATTATTCAGATCTCCCGGGGCATTGAGAGGACTGGCAAAGGACAACTCGCCGGTCCAGCCTTTACCCTGCATAGAGACTCCCAAAACCCATCCTTTTAGTGATCGATACTTGTCGTGATGATGTGCGTTGCGAATCCGTCCAACATCGAACCCAACGTAAGGCACAATTGCATCTATGAGCCTGTCGCCCGACTGAGGTCGCAATATCCAGGACAGATCGTTACGCCAATAACTGCCGCTATCGCCAGAGAGACCAGAGGCCTTGTAGCCACGTACCGTATACAGACTTCCAATGCTGATCTGCTCACTACCAAATAGAACATCCGGACTGTGCTGAGCTTCCCAGAGAGTTTTGTATTGCAGAGATTCGCCCAACCATTGAAACGGATGTCGGTAGTCCAAGCGCAGGTTATAGCGATCAAACTGAGCCTTGGGTGCATTGGAACGAATCGACGCATCCAGAGCGCCGTCAACCGGACTACCAAAAGCATCCAGGCCTCTGGTATATGTAAATTCGGACAACAAAAAAGCGCCGGAACGGAAATACTGCTCATATTCAAGCGCTAACGTCGACAAGCCCAAAACCCTGGAACTGACATCCAGGCGCACATCCTCAACAAAGTTACGAGTGTGTTTGCGCGCCAATGCCCACTTCATTCGAGCCTTAGTATCTCGATCACGAAACAGCACTCGACTGGCAGACAACGTCTGAGTATTTGCATCGCCGGACGCTGAAAACTCGAGCCCATTGCCTCGTATCGGGCGCCCATATCGGAAGTGAGTCAGATCAACGCCTATGGACCAGTATCCCAAAGGCATATCCCAATGCAGCGCCAGGCTTTCACTAGAACGCTTATCACGAGAAAGTTCAGCGTCAACCTGATAACTGATATAGCCGAAGTCGTAAAACCCGAGAGGGTTATCCCAGCTCAATAGGCCCTGCAGTTGTCGCTCGCCGGTTGATTCCTGCCCGGAATTATTAGCTACAAACTGTAACTGCCAGGGCTCGACCAGCTGATGGGCAACCTCCACTCGGGTTTGGCCCAACTCCGACCCCGGCAATAGATTCACGGTCGCCCGGTAAGATTGCAGACGGTTAATAGCCTCTAGTCCCTGTTCGATATCGCGGAGATTCAAAGCCTCATCGACACGTGCTGGAAAAACACGCTGAAGCGCCTGGCTCTCGCCCTCATCATCAGTACCATCAACCCCAATGGATTGCAGTACACCCTCCACCACCTGAACAACCACTGTTCCGGACGACAGGTTTTGCTCAGATAGATAGGCCCGGCTGGTGACATAGCCTCGATTAAAGTAGAAAGCGGAAATAGCATTCAGGAGGCTATCGAGTTGCGATGCCCCCAAACACCGGCCCTGATACCGAGAGACCACTGAGACGATATCTTTTCGGGAGAACACAGACACTCCCTGAACGCGCACCTCATTAACGTCGAAGCAACGCCCTTCAGCTTCATCGACAGAGTATTCTCGAGAATCAGGCGTCAGAACCCGACCTCTTTCACGCTGCAGCTGCTCTAAGGATTTTTGGAACTCTCGCTGACGCTGCTGCTCAATCTGCTGAATCTGATTATGCGCGTCTGGCTGAGCGTAAGCTGGAAAACAAAATACCAGCAGCGCCGCCATAGATGGGATTACCGCTCGCTGCTCCATAGGTCACTATCATCCCTGAAAATTGAATCAGGTATGAGGTTAACGCCCTACAAAACGGCGGCCATAAAGAGGAAGTATGAATTTTGACCAAAGGAAATTGGGAGATCCTTAATGAGCGCGACAACGCCCAATGCAATCTCCCAAATCAGGCACAAAGACGGTTAGAGTTCTTTAACCACCCAATCGATAACCTGCCCGTAACGCTCGGGCAACAGAACTTTTAGCTCATTTAAGGAGGCGACAAGATCGCCCCCCAGAGTGCGCGTGAGATTGATATGCCCCATCTTGCGCCCTTCGCGCAAAGATTTGCCGTACCAATATGGCTCAGCACCATCAACAGCCCACCAGCGTTCATCGTAAGCGGTACCCAATAGATTGATCATTACACTGGTGTTTTTAACCTGCGGCTGAACAATGGGCAAATTGGCAACGGCGCGAACATGGCTTTCAAACTGGCTTACTGTAGCCCCAGACTGAGTCCAGTGAGCAGTATTGTGCACTCGCGGTGCCAGCTCGTTGATAATCAACTCATCGCCCACTCGGAAACACTCCATAGCCATCACACCCACATAATCGAGCGCATCTAACAATGCTCCCAACATGGATTCCGCTTGGGGTTGCAGATGCTTAATGCGATCCAGCGGTGCTACTGAAGCGGTCAATACACCATCAAGCTGCAAGGTTAACGTCAATGGATAGAAGAACTTCTGACCAGAGCGGTCTCGCACGCCAACAATGGCGCACTCTTCATCAAAATTGATAGCCTGTTCTACGATGGCCTCATTGCGCCAATCGTCAGGAATTTGGGTGTTTTCGGCCTGCTTAAGCCAATACTGGCCTCGACCGTCATAGCCGCCGGTACGCATTTTCATCAGCGCACGCTCACCCAGCTTCAGATAGACATCATCAGATGTCAGCGTATCGTCCACAGACATCCAGGGCGCTGTGCGCAGTCCCAGTTCATCGATCAGGGATTTCTGGGTAAAGCGATCAGCCAGACGGCCAAACACGTCGCGATTAACAAAATTAGGATGATCCGCCAGAGGCTCAGTCACCGGTGTCACCGGCCACTTTTCAATTTCGGCGGTAATATAATCTTCAGGCTTAAAATCCGGAAAATTCTGAGCGTCCAGAGCCACCGGCTCCACATCAACACCCAGCGGCATAGACGCGTGTTTCAACATTGCGCCCAGCTGACCGTGACCTAATACCCAAACCTTACTCATCTTTTTGCTCTCGTGATGATTGTTGGGCTTCGCTCAGCACCAACCCACAACGTGCCCGTAGGTTGGGTTGAGCCAAAGGCGAAGCCCAACAAAATGATTAGACTCGCGGGTCAGGATTGCCCAATACCGCCTTGGTTTGCTCAAAGCGGAAGTCATCCAAACGATCAGCCAGCGAAACATCATTATTGGCGAGAATCTGACACGCCATCAAACCCGCATTAAACGCGCCTGCACCACCGATCGCCAGAGTACCCACAGCAACACCGCGAGGCATCTGCACAATAGACAACAAACTGTCCTGCCCACTCAACGCCTTGCTCTGCACCGGCACACCCAGTACTGGCAAACGGGTCTTCGCCGCCACCATGCCTGGCAAGTGAGCAGCGCCACCCGCACCGGCAATAATCACCTCATAACCGTTATCAACAGCCGTTTCAGAGAAGGTCATCAGCTTATCAGGCGTTCTGTGTGCAGAGACCACTTCCACGTGATAAGCCACTTCCAGCTTATCCAGGATGTCGGTGGCTTCTTTCATTGTGTCCCAATCACTCTTGGAACCCATGATTACGGCTACTTTTGGCTTCATAACGTTCTCCGCATCCCGTCACTGGGATCAACTGCCCTTATTTTCAGGGGCTAAATACAGGAAAAGCGGCGAATTCTACAGATTAAGGAAGGTAATGTGTAGATTTTTCTTGCCCCTCAACTAGGGGCTGATGGCGACTGGAAATATATGCCGCCAGCGCGCTATACGATTTATCGTGACTGATGGCTATAGCCCGGTCAGAACTAGCGTTCGATGAAGTCCATGGAAACGCGAATGGACTCTGACCAGTGATTGAGAGGCGCCTCATAAGATTTACCAGCACATTCAACAACTGCGCTATAGAACACTCCACCATTGATTGAATCGAAGAAAATTTCATCTATAACCAAGCGCGCATCAGTGAGATCACATACCGTGATTTTGTTCGCAATATTCGACTGGCGCTCAATATGGTGCCTTCCACCGCTGAATTTCTTG
Source organism: Cellvibrionaceae bacterium (assembly GCA_027012915.1). Next base: position 1,107 of record JALUYN010000617.1, on the reverse strand, counting down.
AGAAGCCAAGGCACATCATCTAAGGGAGCAAGCGAGAAAGGCCTGCCAACAACATCTTTGTATTCAGGCTTTTCACTTAAATCCTCCTTATTGAGCCCCAGCGATGCCGAAACGACAACAGGGGTATAGGCCAGAAAAGAACAGCCGGACAGGCCTACAACAGATATAAAAACGAGTAGCAGTTTACACTTCACGGATAGATCCCTCTTATCACGGATACTGATGAGTGATTTCACGCAATCCTTGCATTTGCGTAATCGCCTCAATCTCTGACACCGACTTTATGTAGCGGTCGCAAGTCGGTGCCTTCTTTGCCACACCTATAAAAGCAACTTGCACTAAGCACGCTATCCCCATACTCGCGACGGATTGTCCTGCACTCGACACCATATTTAAATTCATCCTAGCGAATTCCCTCACTCAATTAGTAACCAAGCTTCTATGGACCAACACTACCCAAGCTTTTCCGACATGGCGGACCAGGAATTTTACTACTGGGAGAAACTGTCCTACGACGATCCCCGTAAACGCCCAAAACCCAACACGGTTACCGCCAGAAAACAAAGGCTCAACCGCTTGAAGAAGCATTTCAACAACCGCGCAATTGATCAAATATCCACCTACGATGTAGCCCAATTCTATGACACATTAACCAGCACCCACGAATATCAAAAAATTAGGGGAATCCTGACGAGCATCTTTCAATTCGCCCGCACTCGCGGGGTTTTCCCCGACCACCTTGTCAATCCTGGTCACGCAGCACAACTCAGGCGCATCCCCAAGCCCACCAGCCGCACTGTAATGAACCCGGATCAATATGTAAGCATTTACATAGAAGCCCCAGAATGGCTTCAACTATCCATGGACCTGATACTGCAAACCGCATTAAGACAACAGGATATCTGGGCGCTGCGCTGGGAACAGATAAAAGACAACTGTCTCTATGTAATCCCACAAAAATCACACACACAACGAAGGAATAACCAACAGCAGAGTCGCCTCTGCTTTGAGCTGAATAGAAACCCAAAGCTCGCTGAAGTCATAGAGCGCGCCCGAGCCATAAAACGGCGGCTAGAAGAATCCTATCAAGAAGCCCGCCAATGCCCC
>JALUYN010000616.1 GCA_027012915.1 Cellvibrionaceae bacterium | reverse complement strand
CGCGCGGGGAGTAATGGTGGCTCCGGTAAACTGATCAAAGTCGCCGCCGTCTTTTTTTACGCCCCACTGTTCTGCGCTGGGGGTTTGCAGGGACTTACCATTGAAACTCAAAATCCAGTCGTCTTTGCGCAGCTCCACTTTGTCACCCAGTCCCGGTGTTTCGTTGTGGGTCAGTACGCGCACGCCAGCGATAGTGCCATCGGTATTGATACCAATAATCATCTTGATATCGCCACTATAGCCGTCTGGAGCGACTGCGGGCATGATCACCGCAACCGGGGCGCCGTCCTGCGTGGCAATGTGCCAATCGCCACCTTGCTTTAAGCCAAGGGCTTGCCAGTGATCTTCGTCGATACTCTCGGTGGTTTCGAGCAGGTCGTTGTTATGGCGTTCCACTGGGACAACTTCCAGCAGTGCTTTCTGAGCGTTGGCCCGTTCTGCCGCTGCAATGCGCTCGGCTGTGCCGCTGTAGGTGCCTGCGAGCAGCGCGGCGGTTACCAGGGCAAACAGACCCAGCAATAAGCCGTTGCTGACAATGGAGTCGCCAATGGTTGGTTCTTTGTCGTCCGCTTCCGGGGCCTGGTTTTCGTGTTCAGTCATCGACAATTACTCCGGCTTTTCCGTGGCTTTGCGGGGCTTGCTGTGGCCATAGCTGCGTGGCACCGTGTAATAGTCGATAAACGGTGCGGCGATATTCATCAGCAGTACGGCGAAAGCCACGGCGTCGGGGTAGTTGCCCCATACGCGAATCAGGTACACCAGCGCGCCAATACAGGCGCCGTATATCAGCCGGCCTTTGTTACTCACCGCAGAGGACACAGGGTCGGTGGCGATAAAGAAAGCGCCGAGCATGGTTGCTCCAGAGAACAAATGCATCAGCGGTGAGCCGCCGCTGGTGGAGCTGCCGCTGTCATAGAAGACGGCAGCGAGCAGCGCTATGGTCAGCAGCATGCTCACTGGTGTGTGCCAGGTAAATATCTTCTGTTGCAGTAGATACAGGCCGCCAATCAGGAAGGCCAGATTGACCCATTCCCAGCCGGCTCCGGCCCACTGTCCGGATGCAAATACGGGTTCTTGTTGGTAAACCTGCTCAACCATCAAACCGCCACTCTGCTTGAAGGCGTCCAGTGGCGTCGCGCCGCTGTAACCGTCAATGGCGGTACCGAGAAACACTTGCCGTAGAGCGTCGCTGATACCCATCAAACTCTGGCCATCTGCCAGTTCTGGCAGTGGAGCCGTCCAGCGGGTCATCTCCACGGGGAAGGAAATCAGCAGTATGACGTAGCCAACCATGGCGGGGTTAAAGGGATTGAAGCCCATGCCGCCGTAGAGTTGCTTGGCCAAAACGATGGCACTGGCGCTGCCGATAACCACAATCCACCAGGGGCAATAGGGCGGCAATGCCATACCAAGTAATACGCCTGTGACCAGAGCGCTGTAGTCACGCAAATAAAATCCCACCGGACGCCGGCGCAGTTTGAGTACCGCTGCTTCAAACGCTACCGCGGTAGTGCAGGCAATAATGACGTTGATGATACTGCCGGGGCCAAAAAACCAGGTCAGTGCCAGCAAGCCGGGAATGCAGGCCAGCATGACCTTGAGCATCACATTGCTGGTTCTATTGGCCCCGTGTGCGTGGGGGGATGTCAGTTTTTTAAATGCCATAAGAAATTTATACGTTTCTCTAAAGTCACGCCGCTATCACTAACGGATAATGTTGAAAATTATGCGTTGGCTTTGGTTTCTTCCAATTTGGTTTGCAGCTTTTCGGCCGCGGCGCGGAAGGCTTCGACATTGGCGTCGTCTTCGGCTTCCGCTTTGGCCAAGCGCTGCTGCGCTTTTTCCAGCCTTCCCTCGAGTGCTTCAATTTGGGCTTTCAGTTTGTCTTCGTCCGACATGCTAGCCATGGCTGCGGCCTTGGCTTTTGCTTTCTCGATGGCCGCTGATGCTGCATCCTGCTTTGGCTCAGCGGTGGCAGATGGTTCAGCGGCGGCAGGTGGCACAGCGGTAGCAGGCAGTTTTGCTTTGGCTTCATCCAACTTGGCTTGCAGCTTTTCAGCTCCCGTTCGGAAGGCCTCGACATTGTCGTCGTTTTCTTCTTCAGCTTTTGCCAGGCGCTGCTGGGCTTTTTCCAGGCGACCCTGCAGAGATTCCACTTGTGCGAGTAATTTGTCGTCTTCGGACATGTTGGCCATGGCTGCCGCTTTGGCTTTGGCCTTCTCGATGGCCGCAGAGGCGGCGTCTTGCTCTGGCTCAGCTTGGGCAGCGGGTGCCGGATCAGCGGGCAGTTGCGCTTTGGCGTCGTCCAATTTGGCCTGCAGTTTTTCAGCTGCGGCGCGGAATGCCTCGACGTTGTCATCGCCTTCGGCTTCAGCCTTGCTCAGTCGCTGTTGGGCTTTTTCCAAACGGCCTTGCAGCGCTTCAACTTGTGCGCGCAGTTTGTCATCGTCTGACATATTGGCCATTGCGGCAGCCTTAGCCTTGGCTTTTTCAATGGCAGCACTTGCTGCGTCGGTCTCTCCTGGAGCGGCCTGCGCGGGCTCAGGATTTTGTTGTTGGATCTCTTGCAGTTCTTTTTCTGCAGTGGCGATCTTTTCTTTGAGTTTGTCCACACCGGCCTGCAGCGCGTCAACGGTGTCGGCACCCTCGGCTTTGGCGGTCGCTAACTTTTCTTCGGCCTTGCCCAAACGCTTGCTCAGGGACTCCAGGCTGGCTTTAATCTTGTCGCCCGGGGCCATATCCATTTTGGCTTTGGCGCGAGCAATGGCTACTGCAACCGGATCATTGGGGTCGAGTACGTCTGGGGCGCTTGTTGCTTCGGGTTTAAAGTCTGCGAGCTTTTGTTCAGCCTCGGCCAACTTCAGCTCCGCTTGTTTGACTTGCGCGGCCATTTTAGATGCCTGAGTCTCGTCGGCCTCGCGCAGCTTCTCGCGAAGTTTGTCCACGCGTCCCTGGGCACTTTTTACGCTGCGCTCAAGGCGTGCTTTCTGTTCTTCCGGAGAGGCGGTTTTGCTCTGAGCCTTGGCCAGTGCCGCTGCGACGATATCGTCCGGCTTGTTGGCAGGTGTTGATCCACTGGCTTGTGCAGCAGCTTGTTTCTTTTTAGCTTCTTCGGCAGCTTTCTTACGTGCCAGTCGTTTAGCTTCCTTCTCCGCTTCGGCTTTGGCAATACGCTCCTGGCGAAACTCAAAGCGCTTGCGGGAACGATCGGATTTTTCCTTCTCGATCTCCATCTGGCGAATGGTGCCCTTGGCGGAGCGATAGTATTGCACCAGGGGAATATTGCTGGGACAGACGTAAGAGCAGGCGCCGCACTCGATACAATCCATCAAATTGTGCGCCTGGATGCGATCATAGTCTTCGGCCTGGGCGTACCAGTAGAGCTGCTGCGGTAGCAAACTGGCCGGGCAGGCTTCGGCGCACATGCCGCAACGAATACAGGCTTGAGCAAAATCCGGGTTGGGCAGCTCTGTCGTTGAAGGTGCGAGAATGCAGTTGCTGGTCTTAACCACCGGCACCTGATCGTGCTCCAGTGTATACCCCATCATGGGGCCGCCCATGACGATGCGGCTGGCGCTCGACTCGTCAAAGCCGTGCTGTGCCAGTACATGGGCAATGGGGGTGCCCAGTTTGACCTTGATGTTGCGCTGGGTATCCAGTGCTTCACCGACTACGGTGGTAATACGTTCGGTCAACGGTCTGCCAAAACGGACCGCTTCATAGACCGCCACGGTGGTGCCGACATTCTGCACCACAATGCCAATACTGGCGGGGAGTCCGCCGGAAGGAACTTCTTTCCCCGTGAGGATTTGAATCAGCTGTTTTTCTCCACCGGAGGGGTACTTGGTGGGGAATACTGCAACTTCAATGTTTTGACCATTGGTTGCTGCGCGCAGGGCCTCGATGGCGTCTGGCTTGTTGTCTTCTATGCCAATGACCACTCGCTGCGGCTTGCCCAACACATGACTCAACAGCTGAGTGCCCTTAACGATATCGTCTGCGCGAGTTTGCATCAGGATATCGTCGGCAGTGATGTAGGGCTCACACTCGGTACCGTTAATAATCAGTGTGTCGATACTGTAGTCGGCGCGCGGATTCAACTTAACTGCGGTGGGAAAACCAGCGCCGCCCATACCGGCAATGCCCGCTTCGCGAATGCGGTCGATCAGCTCGTCGTGTTCGAGGGTCAGGTAGTCTTCGCACTCCTGGTACTCCACATGCTGATCTTCTCCGTCGGGTTGAATCACAATGCAGAGGCCGCTCATGGCCGAAGGGTGCGGCAGCGGGCGGTCTTCCAGAGCCACCACTTCGCCGGACGTCGAGGCGTGAATCGGGGCGCTGAACGGGCCCACGGCCTCGGCAATTTTCTGGCCGGCCAGTACCTTGTCTCCAATATTCACGATTGGATCGGCGGGCACGCCAATGTGCTGATTCAGAGGGTGCACCATAAACTCGGGCAGCGGTATTTCACCCAGGGGCAGCTGCAGAGACTGGCTTTTGTTTTCCGGAGGGTGTACGCCGCCGTGAATATCCCAGACTTTGATCAGATTGCTCATGCGGCAGCCCCCGTGCGGTCGCTGGCTATAATGTGGCTGGCGTCGGGCGCCTGCCATTTCCAGGTGGCCAGGGTGGTTTCCACGGGAATCATATCGATACAGTCCACGGGGCAGGGTTCGACACAGAGGTCGCAACCGGTGCACTCATCGGCAATTACTGTGTGCATCTGCTTGGCAGCCCCCAAAATGGCGTCCATGGGGCAGGCCTGAATGCACTTGGTGCAACCGATACACTCGTCTTCGCGAATATAAGCGACGTTGGGCACGTCACTTTCTTCACCGTGCTCTTCGTCCAGTGTCGGCGCTTCCACGTCTAATAGATTGGCAATTTCGTTAATGGTGGACTGACCGCCAGGAGGGCACTTGTTGATGGCCTCGCCTTCGCTGATGGATTGCGCGTAGGGGCGGCATCCCGGGTGGCCGCACTGGCCGCATTGGGTCTGTGGCAGCAGGGCGTCGATCTGGTCGACAATCGGGTCGCCTTCTACTTTGAACTTAACGGCGGCAAACCCCAGCAGCGCTCCAAACGCCAATGCCAAAACTCCAAGCGCAGTCAGGGCGCTGAGTATGGGGTGTTGTAACAGAAAATCGATCATAGACAGTGGTCACTTACTAGCGGTGTGCTTCACCTGTTTTGTATCAACGTATTTGGTTTAAACCAGTCCACTGAAGCCCATAAAGGCCAGGGACATCAGTCCGGCGGTAATCATGCCGATAGCGGCGCCCTTGAAGGGAACCGGCACGTCAGCGACGGCCAGGCGTTCACGCATGGCCGAAAACAGCACCAATACCAATGAAAAGCCCAGCGCTGCGCCAAAGCCGTAGAGGCTGGACTGCACAAAATTGTGGGCTTTTGCGGTGTTCTGCAGAGCGATACCCAGTACCGCGCAGTTGGTGGTGATCAGCGGCAAAAATACGCCCAATACCCGATACAGCAGGGGACTGGTTTTCTCGATAAACATTTTCGTGAACTGGACCACGACTGCGATTACCAAAATAAAGGCGATGGTTTTGAGGTACTCCAGACCTAGTGGTGTCAGTACGTAAGTGTTTACTATATAGCTGCTGATGGCCGCCAAAGTCAGTACAAAAGTGGTGGCTCCGCCCATGCCAATGGCGGTTTCCAGTTTGTTCGAGACGCCCATAAACGGGCACAGTCCCAGAAACTGAACCAGAACAATGTTGTTCACCAAAATGGTGCTGATCAGGATGACGAAAAACTCGGTCATGGGGCTTCTCTGCAGTGCAGCGCCGCAAAAAGGGCGCTGCTGGGTTCCAAAATAGATATTAGTTTAACTTGTCTATTTGTGTTTCTTTATCGGTTTTGCCGATAGGTCTAATCAGTGCATCAATTAAAGGGGCGCTTTGCGCTCCTTGATTACATGACCCTTTGGCCGGGTTTGGCGCCTGAGTGTGGCTCCAGCAGGTAGATTTCTTTGCCGCCGGGGCCGGCCGCCAGAACCATGCCTTCTGACACGCCAAACTTCATCTTGCGTGGCGCCAGGTTGGCGACCATTACGGTCAGCTTGCCTTCCAGATCTTCGGGTTGGTAAGCACTCTTGATGCCGGAGAACACATTGCGAGTTTCGCCACCCAGATCCAGGGTCAGGCGCAGTAGTTTGTTGGCGCCTTCCACGTGCTCTGCTTTGGCAATCAACGCTACGCGCAGATCCACTTTTGCGAAGTCATCGAATTGAATTTCCTCTGCCAGTGGCTCGTCGGCCAGAGGGCCTGCAGCCGGGGCTTCGCTTGGCTGCTGAGCAGCTTGCTGCTCGGCCAATGCTTCCTTACTGGCTTCGACCATGGCATCAACCTTGTCTTTTTCGATGCGCATGAGCAATGGCTTGAACTTGTTAATGGCTTCGCCGCCGCGGAAAGCGACGGGGCCTTCCCAGTTCAGCGTTTCGTTGAGGAAGGCTTCGGCCTGTTCGGTCAGAGCCGGCAGTACCGGTTTCAGATAGGTCAGCAGTACACGGAACATATTGATACCCAAGGTGCAGATATCCAGAACCTGTTGCTCTGTGCCTTCTTCTTTCGCCAGCGCCCAGGGAGCCTTGGCGGCAATGTACTCGTTAGCGGCATCGGCCAGCGCCATAATCTCGCGCATGGCCTTGCCGAAGTCGCGGGCTTCATAGTGGCCGGCGATAACGTCACTGGCATC
>JALUYN010000615.1 GCA_027012915.1 Cellvibrionaceae bacterium | reverse complement strand
AGATACAAAGGAATTGCGTAAACTACAATGGACTGTGCCATGATCACCACCCGATATTATGGTTGTTATTATTGACTGGTATGCCAAGAGCATAACCACACCGCCAATAAATGACCACCACAGACTAACGAGTCATACAAAATTTAACACCGGACCAAAAGTATAGTTCAAACCACATGCAGACCGACGTTATAGCGCCTCATCTTGCCTCCTTGGGCTCTCTACTGCTGCTGGGACTCAGCGCGCAATGGCTCGCCACTCAAACCAAGCTACCGAGGGTCACCCTGTTGATCCTGTTGGGTATCGCATTAGGGCCATCGGGGTTTAACGTAATCGGTGAAGTAGCCAATCAGGAATTCGCCTGGATCAGTACCGTAGCCTTAGCTATGGTAGGTTTCCTTCTGGGTGGAAAGCTGGATCGCCGTTTTCTCAAGGCCCAGGGCAAAGTGGTACTTGGCCACTCCATCATCATAACTCTCGCCACGTGGCTGACGGTTGCTCTGGCCATGGGATTGCTGCTGGATCAATGGGCACTGGGATTCCTGCTGGGAGCCATTGCCACCGCCACCGATCCTGCCGCCGTGCACGACGTTATTAACGAAAACAAGTATTCGGATGACCACACAGAACAGCTATTGGGCATTGTGGCCCTCGATGATATCTGGGGTTTGATCGTCTTTGGCTTCTCATTGATTCTCGCTGCCGAATTCCTACCCACCAACGGCGACAACGGTACCTTGCATATCGCCATCGAGTTGATTGGCGCCGTTGGCCTGGGAGTCGCACTGGGGCTGCCAATTGGCTATATAACCGGCCGCACTCAAAAGGGCGAACCCATGCTGATCGAAGCGCTGGGCGCCGTGCTGCTCTGCGCCGGTATCGCCCTATGGATTGATGTTTCCTATCTTCTGGCCTGCATTGTTATGGGCATTACCGTCACCAACACCGCACGCCATCACAAACGTCCCTTTCATGCCATCGACCATATTGAATGGCCTTTTATGCTGCTGTTCTTCGCCTTGGCCGGCGCATCTTTATCGTTAGACCAACTGCAGAATCTGGGCGCCATCGGCATTCTCTATATCGCTTGCCGCATTGGCGGTCGATCACTGGGCGGCGCCATTGCCTTAAAAACAAACAAAGGACGGGCCGGTGACGGTGTGGAGCTGGGAATGTCGCTACTGCCCCAGGCAGGCATCGCCATCGGCACCGCCCTGATCGCCTCCCAGATATTCCCGCAACTCACCGACATCCTGCTGCCCACCGCACTGGGAGCCACCATTGTTTTCGAACTGATTGGCCCGCCAATTCTGGCCTACAACCTCAAGCGCCGAAGCCAGAGAGAGCAGCGCCCAAAAACCTGAAATATTTTATAAATATCGCCTTGACAGCCCCTGTCCAAATCAGCAGAATAGCGCCCCTCGAAACGATGGCTAGGTAGCTCAGCTGGTTAGAGCACAGCACTCATAATGCTGGGGTCGGCGGTTCAAGTCCGCCCCTAGCTACCATACGTTTACAGAAGCCCCGCTACTCGCGGGGTTTCGTGTTTCTGGCCTCTGCAAAAGCGTTTTTGTAACACATTTTGTAACACAAAACGTCACACAGAGGCTCTCTATGCACATCCCGCACACCATCCTCCGCAACGGCATTTACTGGCTGAATATTCGTTGGGCCGACTCCTATTTGAGGTTAACCCTACGCACCAGAGAACCAGACCTTGCACTCACTCTTGTTGGCCCAGGCAAAGCTAACCTAATGGCTGACGCCCTATAACATGTATCAATGAAATCTCTCTAAATCGGTTATACCTCCTCATTCTGAGGCATGAAAAAGCCCGTCACTATGGACGGGCTTTTTCAGTAGTTATTGACTCACTGGTTTCTCAGAAAAAGACAAAACCAGGTGGCGAGTAATTAAAACGAGGTCCGTGTACGACGCACATAACTCAAAGACCAAAGTCCCAACATCAACAACACAAGACTGGAGGGTGCTGGCACGCTGCCACTGCCACCGCCATCAACCAACGCCAGAGTCCCTGAACTGTATTTAAACAACTCATTGCCAAACTGAAAATTGAACACTCCAGATTGTCCAGCAACATCAAACATGATGTTGTTTACCGCTGAAAATCCAGGATCAAAGCTCAGTACTCCAGCAACATCGAAAAAACTATCAAAGTCCAGCAACCCGGAAAACACATCGGTCATGGTGATATTGATGATGGCGTCTTCACCAAAAAACGCGTCACCACCGACCCGCAAAATGTCCGAAGCACCAAATGGATCGAACTCCAGATTCAAAAAGCCATCGTTCAATACAAAATCACCAAGAATGTTCATGGTACCGGGAGAATTACCCGGGGCAACGACGCCGCCGTTGACGATCACATTTGCATTGATGGTGCCTTCGCCCCCTTGCAAGCGACCGTCAGTGTTCACAATAACGTTTGTCGCGTTCACTCTGCCACCATTGCGTACGGTCAGGACTGAGGACTGTCCTCGTAGAGGAGACAAGTCTTTGTTCACTGCGCTATCAAAAGAAGGCACAGAAACATGGATATCACCTACAGAGTTGACCACCGCATTATCTTCTACAGTCATGTTGCCCGTATTCTTTACGAACACAGGTTCGGCGGTGACAAAGGTAAAGTCGCCAAAGCTCCGTTCGGTCGCGATGATAGGTGCGCCAAACTGATCATACAGTTTGTTGCCATCGATATCCGTAATCTGCTCTCCCGCCACCAGATTACTGTCATCATAGCGAGCATCCGTAACCACCTCTCCGCTGCTCGTGTAGCCGCGTATGTAGCCTCGGCCTCCGAGCTGAATCTCATCGGCATCGACACGTGCCTGTGCTGCACTGGAAGGGTCCGTGCCTCTCACATTGACTTCAGCATTGCCTTCAATATCTGACACAACCAGTTTTCCCGAACCATCTGCCGCAGGACCGACCTGCAAGGCCCCGCCATTTGTCACATTGATTTGAGCTTGAGTATTCAAATCAGTGCGCTGCCCCACTTCAATGTAGTCGTCAGCCAGCAAGGTAGATCCATCGCCATCAATATTGACGATTGCAGTGGAGCCCTCTGAGTTAGACACACCCACCCAGACGCTGCCGTCATCGCCATCGTCTCCTGCCTGACCGTTCAGAGCTTCGACACGCCCACCGTTGCGAATATTGACGGTGCTGTCAGATTGGCCATCAAAACCGACGTAAATTCTGCCACCATCTCGCTGCCAGGATTCGCCTTCGCTGGACTGCTGTGTGCGCAATACTGAACCCGCGCCATCGACGGTAGTCGTCGCATCACCCGGTATGGTGTTACAGCATGCGGCCTGGTTGCCCAAGTACACGTTTTCTTTGCTGTGAACCACCCCCCCCTGAAGCACTTCCAATGTGCCGTTGCCACCAAGCCCATTGCGCAATCCAAATCCGGGAGTCACATTGAGTTGAGCACTACCAGAAGTGCCATCGCCAACGATTCGCAGCAACCCGGTATCACCATACTGACCTATAACCACCGTGCGTCTAGTCAACGAGGTCTCAGTACCGTTTGAATTAATCTCCAAGGCCCCATCGCTTCCGCTGTACCCTACGTACAACGACGTGCTGGTTCCGGAGCTACCAGAAACTCTGCGATCCCCAACACTGTCAGGATCAACAATTACATCAGCTCGCAACGGCAGCGCCACAACAGCACCGACAATAGCGAGCACGGAAACACCGATTCGCTTGTTAATCATCATGATTTCTCCCAGGTCAAAGCTTGTTATTCCATACAATTGGGCTGCACACGTTCCCCCGTTGCGCATCCCAAACGACAAGTTCCCCGGGACAAAGCAAGCTACGTACCGAGATTAGAAATCGCATGAAATTCAGTACCTTAGCGCAACCGACAGTCATCACCTTTGTAGATCTGTAAAATATACTGACATATAAGAACGATTTGTATTTGCAGTTTTGCTTCAGTTTTTTGACACTCTCGAGAAAATAACCAGCAGCATCTACAATTTTCTAGTGACTCGACCCACCAGCAAATGAAACATTAAGCCAGATATGATCAAGAGCTCTCACTAAAATGGAGTTCCTCTATCTTTGGCTTACCGGCAATAAGAGCGTGACCATCACAAAATGCAGGCAGAGGAACAGCGGATGACATGCTTAATTGAGAAGGCCATCTATTGCCCGTATTGCGGGGAATCTATTACTGTATTGATTAACAACGAAGAGATCGGACAGGAATACATCGAGGATTGTCAGGTGTGCTGCAAGCCGATCATTTTTGGCCTTTCAGAAAGCACCGATGAAGACCTCTTAATTTCGGTCAGGGACGAAAACCAGACTTTCTAGCGAGACAAGAAAATAGAAATGAGTGAGATAAAGTTCACCAGGGACGAAACGAATCGAATCGTCAGCAAAGTAAAAGAGTACTTTATTACCGAGCTGGATCAGGAAATTGGCGCCTTTGAAGCGGAATTCTTAATCGATTTCTTTGCGAAAGAAATCGGTCCACACTTTTACAACCGTGGGTTGTCGGACGCGCATACCCTGTTTTCCGAGAAAGCCGAAGAGTTAGGCTACCTGCTTCAAGAGCAGGAAAAGCCTATCAGCTGAGAAACACTGAGGAGTACGTTCCAGACATCAGGAATCATCTAATCTGGAGCTGTTCTGGAAATCGAAATTTCTCAAGAACCTGCCAGCGTCGGATTACGACTTAGAAATTGCGCTTAACTTCCAGGAATGCAGCGCGTCGCTCGCCGACAAAATACCGATAGCTACCAAACGCAAAATCAGCCCGCTCAGCGTATTGAGTATTCCCTATATTTTTCAGTCGCAAAGCAGTACTCCAGTTCTCGTTCCACTGAGTGTGCACACGCAGATTGAACAGTGAGTGCCCCTCGTACTCGGCGGTATTTTCAGTATCGAGATAGTAGTTATCCAGATACACCCACTCCACTTCCACGCGGGTGGGCTTGGTTACCTGATAAGCCAACTGGGCGCTGCCCTGCCAGCGAGGTGCGGTATCCATAATATTGCCGTCGACTGACATGCCATTGATCGGGCTGGATTTCAGAATTTCATGCTTGGCCCAGGCAGCCGCCAGGGTCATGCTGAGCTGATCATTGAATTCATACCCCAGCTCCAAATCCACGCCGGTGTGACGGGTTTCTCCGTCGCCTACAGTTTGGTTGTTGGACGCTTTGAGAATCACGTCGTCCTTAGACATGCGGTAGGCACTGACTTCGGCGAACAGGCTATCACCGCCAAAGCGTACCCCAAGCTCTGCACTTTGCAGGTTTTTCTCTTCAAACTGATCCACGTCCTGTCCGTCGAGCAGACGGTAGCGCTCATTGATCTGCGGTGCCCGATAGGCATTGGCCAAACGGCCATAAATAGACCACGTGTCTGTCAGCTGGTGATTGAACCCCATATGGCCGCTGATATTGGTGAAATGATCTTCGCGGTCTGCGGCGCGAAAGTAGCGGCAGCCAGTGGCACACGCAGTACCATCGTCGCGGGTACTGCCGTCCACCATGCGGTTGTCGTAGTCGTAGGTCAGAGATTCGAGACGAGTGCCAATTTCAATAGAGGTTGCTTGGCCTAGCTTCCATTCGAAATTGGCGAAGACCGCAGCCAACTGGCTATCAACTTCAAAGTCGTAGTGCTTGCCTCGAAAGCGCACAGGGCTGGCGCCAAAAGCGATATCGCCGCGCTCCTGGTTTTCTTCCACCGACATGGAAGCCCATTCCAGATCCAACCCCAACCAAAGTTTCAAATCATCGCTCAACGGCAGAGAGTAGGTCGTGTTTAACCCGGCGCTGCGCTGACCGTTTTCTTCGACGGACTGATCGGGTAAGTAGTGTTGAATAAAATCCATATCGCTGTAGCGGGCGTAAGGAGTAATGGACCATTCTGCACCGTTTGCCAGCGGCATACTGACTCGAGAAGACAACCGCACTGACTGCGCGTTGCGATAAGCTTCAGGGTTGTCGTTGTTGTTCCAACCGCTGGTTTTGTATTCTTCAAAACCGCGCACGTAGCCCGCGGTTTCTTGGTTCAAATTGGTAACATTCAGCAGGCTATTAACGGTAACCTCATCGCCTTCATAACGATGCAGCAGTGACACCTTTTGCTGATCAAATCCGGACTCGTCTTTGAAAGAACCATTGCTGTTGCCATTGGCAGAGAGCTGCCACTGGTGCGCACCGGACTGATGATGAATCCCAAGCTTAAAACGTTTGTAATCGTCGGTGCCCGCTTCCAGTGCCACGTAGTTGCGCCCAATTACAGGTGACAATACATTAATCACGCCGTGCAATGCATTGGAGCCGTAGAATACCGTACCGGCACCTCGCCACACTTCCAGGCCGCCAGCCTGCTCCGAGTTAGTTTCAAACAACTGATTGACATTGCACAGACCACTGGGGCGAATTGGCAAACCGTTTTCAGTGACCAGAGTTTCACCGCAACTGCCAGCACCGGTAAATACCGGAGAGCGCACCGCCGCCAACAACTCCTGACCGTCACCGCGACTTAGCCAAACTGAGGGCAGGCGCACTGCGGCTTCTTGCAGATGCGTGTGAGCGATCTGTTCCAACTCCCTATCGGATAAACGCCCCACCTGGCCGATCAGGGTTTCCATTGCCTGAGCGTCGCGACGGCCGGTTACAACCAACTCTTCCAACCGATCATTGTTGCTCACCGGTGCCGCATCGACGGAAACAGAA
>JALUYN010000614.1 GCA_027012915.1 Cellvibrionaceae bacterium | reverse complement strand
GTGTCCCAGGCGTAGTGAATGCTTGTATATGGCTCTTTTGTCTGCGGATTGGCGAACGAATAGGGGCAACCTTCGATACGCGGCATGTTCTCGATCAGTTGGATCGCTGAATCGGACAATGGCACGTAGCGGGTCTTGCCGCTCTTGTTGAACTCAATCGTCCACACCTTCGCGACCGTATCAAAGTCTTTCCACTGGGCATTCAGCACTTCGCTTAAACGGGCGCCGGTCAGTAGCAGCATCGTCACGATGGCCCTTAACTGGGGCGCTTTCGTGGTTTCCAGTGCCTCAAACAGCTGTTTGGCCTCACCCTCGGTCAAATAACGCTCCCGCTTATTGTTTTCTTTATAACGCCGCACGTTCTTGAGCGGATTCGCGGTCAGTCCGGTCTCCCAACGGATCGCCAGATGAAACACCGTGTTCAGCATGTCGTATACGCGGTTGGTGCTCGCGGGTTTGTGGGTTAAACGGTGATCGGCGAACAGCTTGATCGCCCGCTGTTGCGTTATCTCATCCAGGTGCAGATGACCCCAGTGTGGTAGCACATGGGCGCGCAACAGTATCTGATCGGTCTCCCAGGAGCGTTTATGACTACGAATGTAGGGCATGTAGGTCTCATTAATGAACACTGATAGCGTCGGGATCGCTTTCATCGCCGCCTTGCGGTCAAAGGGATCGTTTCCTTTCGCAATGTCACTTAAGTGACCTCGGGCAAGCTCTCTGGCCTCCGCTAACGACAGCACTGAGGCCAAGGCCAGCTTTTTCTCCCTCATACGCCCATGATCGGTGGCATAGCGTAGATACCAGGTCTTTTGACCTGAATAGAGCACCTTTAGCAGCAGTCCTGTGACTTTCAGATCGAAATAGTCGACCTTTTTCTTGCCCTTTGGGCACAGATTGCTACGATCCACAAAGACTTGGGTTAGGTTCTGCGACGGCATGAGCGGTTCCTCTCTATTTGGCTAAATATCGTACTTATGATGCGAATACGCTATCAGTGATAGCGAATGCGTACTTTATAGCTTCAGAATCGTGAGGTGTAAACCCTAATGGAAGAAAAAAACCGTTTTGCGCTCGCCATGCGCATGGGCCGGGCTGCCCTCGGCATGAGTCAGCAGGAATTCGCAGATGCGTTAGGTGTGGCTAAATCCACGGTCGCCCGTAACGAAACCCTGGAAATGGCCATGCGGGCCGACACGCTGACCGCCATGATGCGGCTTTTCCGGGAGCGGGGGATCGATGTAGACCTATTTGGGGCCACTGACAGCCTGACCATTACAGTGACCGCAAAAGGCCTCGCAGCGTTGGAAGAGCGTCGAATGGAGAAAGGGAAGGACAAGTAGATGGGGAGAAGAAACGAAGAAACGGCGCGAGGCCGCACCAATGCTCGTTCTGAAGGTGATTCAAAATATATGTATCTGCTATCAAAAATAGATATAGCGAAGTAAGAGATCAGAGAGGTCTTAGGGGATTGGTAAAAAGCCTTGTAAATCAATAGGCGGGGGAGATAGGAGAGTCGCAGGGCTCACTGAACTGCTGGGTGGCCTGCAGACAGCTAACGATGACGTCGTTGCTGCGCTGACTGATGCTGCTAACGGTTTGAACGAAGACGGACTGCTGAGCTCAGCCGGTGCTGCTCTGCTTCCGTCCGCCGCTCTTGATGAGCCGCTGGAAGGTTCTGCGTTGGAAGATGCGGTTGAAGCATTCGATGCGACAGCCCTGACTAATGCCGTCGATACGTACGAAAATCTGGTCATCGACGCACAAGCTGCTGTTGATGGTGCGATTTCTGCCCTTTCTGGCGCTCGTGCCCTGGACTTTGGCGCTGCTGCTAGTGCCTTTACCAGTGCAGGCGATATTACTGCTTCTGCAGCCCAAACCGCTGCATCTGCCGTTGTGTCTGCTGCAGCACTTGACGTTGCTTCTGGTGATAACCTCACCGACGCCAACATCAATGCAGCTCTGACTGCGGCTAGAGCAGAGATCGATGGCACTAACTACTATGCACTCAACACTACTGGTACCGCTTATGAAGCAGCTACTGCTGGTGTTTCTGGTGCCGTGACAGCTAAGGAACTTCAGTCTGCACTGATCCTGCCCAGTAACAGTGGACACCTTAAGAACGTCATACGTTACGATGAGGTGAACCATGGCAAGATCGACAACATCAATGAAGAAAAAATCATATACCCGTTACTCAGATGGCTACCGGCAAGAAGCATTAGCGCTTGCTGATCGTATTGGCGTTGCAGCAGCGGCGCGTGAACTGGGAATACACGCGAGTCAGCTCTATCAGTGGCGATCTAAAGCACAGCTGCAGCAAGACACATCCGAGCGAGAGCGGTCGTTGGCAGAAGAAAACGCCCGCTTGAAGCGCCAACTAGCCGAGGCAAATGAAGAGCTGGCCATCACAAAAAAGGCCGCGGTGTACTTTGCGAAAAGCCTGAAGTGAAGTACGCCTTTATCCACCGTCATCGTCAGGCGTTCAGTATTCAGCGTATGTGCCATGTTGTCGGGGTCGCTCGGAGTGGCTACTACGCTTGGCGGCAACGCGAAGGCGCATCGTCCCCAAAACGCAGCCAGCAAGCCATTATCGATCAGCATGTGGCCAAGGCTTATCACCAACGCAAGGGCCGCTCAGGCGCCCCGAGACTAACGCTAGACCTGCGAGATGATGGGATGCCGATCAACCGTAAGACGGTGGCTGCCAGCTTACAGCGTCAGGGCCTGCGCGCTAAAGCAGCTCGTAAGTTCAAGGCCACCACGAACTCACGGCATTCGCTGCCAGTCGCACCGAATCTACTAGAACAAAACTTCACGGCCTCAGCTCCTAATCAAAAGTGGGTGGGTGACATTACCTACTTGGCGACGGGCGAAGGCTGGCTTTACCTGGCAGTGCTCATTGATCTTTACTCTCGTAAAGTGGTCGGTTGGGCAATGAGTGAGCGTATGACGGCCGATCTTGTCTGTGACGCGCTACAGATGGCGCTATGGAAACGCAAAATGCCCAAAGGCGTGATAGTCCATTCGGATCGAGGTAGTCAGTACTGTTCCACGCGTTACCAGTCGCTGCTTACCCGGCATAAGCTTACGTGCAGCATGAGCGCCAAAGGCAACTGCTATGATAATGCCTGTGCCGAAAGCTTCTTCCACAGCCTCAAGGTTGAAGCGATCCATGGGGAGCAATTTACAACGCGAAACGATATGAGGCGCCAGGTGTTTGAGTACGTCGAACTGGACTACAACAAACAACGGCGGCACAGTGCTATTGGGATGATCAGCCCAGAGGCCTTTGAAGCCCGAATGATCGCTTAAACCAGTGTCCACTGTTGCTGGGTAAGATCACTAATCCTGTTTTTGATAGATATGGGCTGTAGTGGTGAAAAATTACTTGAGCGCTTTTTTGGTTAAAAAGTGATCAGATTCGGGCTTTCATGGGGCTTCGATTGAGTCGCTTGGCGTATATGTCGAAATGCTCAATGTGCAGGACGGCTTCAGGTCTGCCGCTCATGGTGCAGGTTTCAGAATTGCGGGTATGGGCTGGCCTTGGCTTTCGCCAATGAGTGTAGGAAGTCGGACGGTCGGGTGTGTCGGCCTAGCGGATCAAGCGCTCAACCGATAGCTATGGTGAAGTCCTCCCAGCCATGGGATGGCTTCCAGGCGACAGCGGCTTGGGTTATGGCCAATGTCACTATCGTTCGCGGCTACCGGATGGATTGGCGTAGGTGGCTCGCCGTCATTGGCCATGTGAGGGCGGGCAGTATTGTAGTACGTCCGATATTCGCTCAGCAGCCGGTTAAGCTGCCGGAGGTTCAGCACCACGATGGCTGAGAGCAATTCTTCATGCAGGGTGCGGTTGAAGCGCTCGACAACGGCGTTTTGCCATGGGCAGCGATAGGCAGTACGCCGAACACGCATACCGAAACTCGGCAAGGTATGAGCGGCGATGTGTGCAAAGATGCTGTCCCGATCCATCAGCATGATACCGCCTCTAGCCTCGTCAAACGGGAATGCCTCGCGGATCTGCTGAGCCACCCAGGCGCTGGTGGGGTTATGGGTCGCTCGTGACCAGACCAGCCGTCGTCGTTTGTGGTCAACGATGTTCAGGATAAACACCTGGCGACAAAGCGCGTCCAGAGTGGTCTTGAAGTCCATGCTGTAGAAAGCATGGTTATGAAAGAGGGTTCGCCAGTCAGGATCTTGGTGGCGGCTTGTCGTGGTGTCGGGCGGGTGTGGCGTCAGGCCGTGTTTCTTGAGGATACGTGCCACGGTATTCTTGTCGATGGGATGCTTGAGGTCATGTCGCAAGATGGCGGCTATGCGGCGAGCGGAATAACCACGGTTATTGCGATGCAGTGTCAGGATCCAGTCTTCGACATAGTCCAGTGTTGGCGGGCGACCACTGCGCGGCCCTGCCAGAGACTTGCGGTGCCAGATCAGCCGTAACTGCCGATGGCACCATCCTACGATCGTCACGGGGCGAGGTAGAGTCGTTCCGAGGTACCAGGGCAGCAGCGGTGACAGTCGACGATAATGGCCGTGCTGATTCCCGAGAAGAAAGCCACCAAATCCAGATAGAAATACCAATACGACTATGACCAACATTCAGGCTCCATTTCCTCCCGTGTAAGGGCGTCGCATCCTAGAGGGGGATCCCATCCCACGACAGGAGGTAGAAGCATGTCGGTTCACTGTCCGAGCTGCGGCTCGCATCACGTCATCACCCGCAACGTCGGGCGCAAGATAGGCGGCGCTACCGGGGCCGCCGCCGGTACCGCGTCAGGTGCTGCCGGGGCTTTGTCAGGGGCCAAGGCCGGCGCCCTGGTGGGTGCCGTGGGCGGTCCCCTGGGGGCCACCATCGGCAGCTTGGCCGGGGCCGTCTTTGGCGGACTGGTCGGCGGCACCGCAGGCGGCATCGCCGGTGCCCGCTTGGGCGAGGAGCTGGATAGCAAGGTGCTGGATAACGTCGAGTGCCGTCAGTGTGGTCACGCCTTTCGTCCCCACGTCGAGTAGGCCCCGCTACCATGTCCGGGGTTACGTCGTTAGTGAGACGCTAGCTCGCTGAAGAAGGCGGGGTTGTCTTGAATCGTCGCCAGTACCTTGGCGGCCAGGCCGGTGGGGTTACGGCGTTTGGTCTCCCAGCTTTTGATGGTATCGATGCTGGTTCCCATGGCGTCGGCAAATTCAGCCTGAGACACGTGCAGCTTGGTACGGATGGCCCTGACATCAGCGACTTCGTGGCGAGTGACACGGCTAGCCTGGGCTTTGCCCTGCTTGATGTCGACGGCTTCCTGCAGCGATGTCTGGAGTTCGTCAAAAATGCTCATTCGGAAACCTCCCCCTTCAACTGGTGGGTCAGTGTTTTCAGTGCGGCCTTTTCGGCAGGCGTCAGACTGTCCTTCACGCTCTTGGGATAGGCCACTATCAGATAAATCACCTCGGCGGTCGCCAGGAAATAGATGACCCGAGCCCCGCCTTGCTTGCCCTGGTGTCCCAGGGCCATGCGGATTTTCCGCAATCCCCCCGTGCCTTGAATCAGGTCGCCCTTATCTGGTTGGGCGATGAGGATACGCTGAAGTTCCTTCAGCTCATCATCGGTCGCCATGCTCTGGATCTGCCGGGTGAAGGTCGGTGTTTCAATGAATTCAATGGCATGACTCACGTCGGGGTATCTCTCAGTCAGAGCATTGTTATGGTGTACATAGTACATCATACGATGTGGTATGTCGATACGCGACACCTCGCAATGAGCGTCACTCGCTCCCCACTCAACCCACGATCCCTCATGACGGCTTTGCCCGCTGCCTGCCGGTGGCGGGCCGTTATGCCGTGTTCGTTCTATTCATCAGGAGAGTTCCCATGAGCCACAACGCCCAAACCTACGCGACCCCAACAACGACTTCACCGGAACCTGCGCACCAGGACAAAAGATCGGTGATGATTCCGTTTGAACAGGCTGGCAACGATGCCCTGCCATCCAACTCCCACACCACGTCATCCGTTCTCGACGCCATCGAGCAGAGCGGTATGCCGTTACCCCCGCGTGAAACGCGCTCCCGGCGTCCCACACCGCCACCACGCCGTTACCGCGATCAGGCACGGCGTCTGGTGGACACCCGCGCCCTGGATCGTCAGGCGTGGCTGTCGATTCGTCAGAGCGGGATCGGAAGCTCGGATGCCGCTGCTGCCGTGGGGCTGCACCCCTACAAGTCGCAGCTGGAACTGTGGATGGAGAAGACCGGACGCCAGTTCGGTGACAAGCAGCCCAGCCGTGGCGAGATCCTGACCAGCCCGCTGCATTGGGGCCAGGTGCTCGAACCGCTGGTCGCCGATCACTACGCCCAGCACACCGGCTACCGGGTGCAGCGCGTCAATGCCATCCTGCAACACACCGAGCATCCCTGGATGCTGGCCAACCTGGATCGCGAGGTCGTGGGCAATGACCAGGTCCAGATTCTCGAGTGCAAGACGGCGGGGATCTACGGAGCCCGCCTGTGGAAGGAGGGCGTGCCCGAGTACGTGCAGCTCCAGGTCATGCACCAGCTTGCCGTGACCGGGCAGCAGGCCGCCGATGTCGCGGTATTGCTCGGTGGCCATGAACTACAGATACACCGCATCGAGCGCGACGAGGCGATGATCGCGCAGTTGATCAGCCTAGCAGCCTGTCGGACTTTCCGTTGCACCGTGAGATACTGACCACCGTCATCGCCGAGCTGAGAAGATCGCCATGAGCCGCTTCATCCCTGTGGATCGCCAGACCGATTA
>JALUYN010000613.1 GCA_027012915.1 Cellvibrionaceae bacterium | reverse complement strand
ACATCGCCGAGTCCCATCACCAGGTAGGAGGCGTTGAATACAATATCTTTAACATCATCAATTGAATCGAGGCCGTTAATACGGCGAATAAATTCCAAATTACTCGGACACCAGGGGGCGTTTTCGCGCACAGACTGTGAGTACTTTTCGATGGCCAATTGGCAGGCTTCATCATCCCAAGACAACGGAATATGAATAATACGCGACGGCACACTGAGCTCATCCAGTTGACCGTGTAGTTGTTTTTCTGCAGCTTGCAAATAGTCAATCAGGCGTCGATAGCCAAGTACCTGACTATCGTAGTGAATCTGCAGCGAGCGTATCCCCGGGGTGAGCTCTCGCAGTCCGTCGATGGGGTTTTGCTGCAGCCACTGCATCAACGCGTGAGCGCGAAAACGCAGGCGAATATCCAATACCTGCTCGCCATATTCCACGAGCAGAAAGTGATCGCCTGCTGCACGATAAACCACATCGTCCCCCACCTCGGCTGCATCCAGAGTTGCCAGAACCGGAGTATCCGGCACTATGGTCTCGAGAGACTGCGAGATCATCTCTAAAGACTGTAACTGCTGTCCCTGTTGCTGCTCTAACTGTACGGCGTCATCAATAGATACTGGTACGAAACGAACTTTATCTCCGGCACGCAACTGACCTAACTTCCACAAATCCGCAGTAATCACGGTCGCCGGGCACACAAAGCCTCCCAGAGAAGGACCATCGGGCCCGAGGATCACGGGCATATCGCCAGTGAAATCCACCGTTCCGAAAGCGTAAGCATTGTCGTGAATATTGGAGGGGTGCAAACCCGCTTCGCCGCCGTTGTCTCTGGCCCACTGAGGTTTCGGGCCGATTAGGCGTACACCGGTGCGACTGGAGTTATAGTGAATTTCCCAGTCCGTATCGAAAAAGGTCTCGACGTCTTCCGGGGTAAAAAAGTCAGGGGCTCCGTGCGGCCCGTAAATAACGCGCAATTGCCAGGTATTGTCCAGCTCTGGTAACAGTTCTGGCGCCAGAGTTGAGCCTGCGACAGGGTCGACAGCGTCATTAAGCTGCAGTACATCACCGGCGCGCAAACCGCGTCCGTTGTGACCACCAAATTGTCCCAGAGTGAATGTCGATTTGGACCCAAGGTAGTCCGGGCACTGAATGCCACCGCGGATGGCAAGATAGCTGCGAGCACCCTGCTCGGCAACCCGGCCCAGCTTCAAAAGCTGTCCTGCTTGAACATCCACCACTTGCCATAGCGATACCACTTCACCGTCGAGGGTCGCATCTATCTGCGCGCCACCAATAACAATCTGTGAGTCAGCGGCGAACTTGAGTGTCGGCCCCTGCATGGTAATTTCCAGCCCGGCGTCTCCAACCTGGTTTTGCAGCAAACGATTGGCTAACTGAAACGAGTAGTTATCAAACGGACCCGACGGTGGAACACCAACATCCCAATAGCCCATTCGCGCTGGGTAGTCCTGAATGGTGGTTTGTGTTCCTCCCTGGATAACATCAACTCGCGCGGGTGAAAATAGGAAATCGTTAAGGTAGCGTGTGGTAACTTCGCCGCGTCTCAGGGGCTCATCACCACACAACGACTGCAGATATCGCAGATTGGTTTCGCTGCCATACAACGTCGTACTTTTCAAAGTACTCTGCAGTTTATCCAGCGCACTGTCTCGATCAGAAGAATGTACGATAACTTTCGCCAGCATGGGATCGAAATACGGGGGAACCTCAATCCCTGACTCAACCCAGTGATCGATGCGAACGCCCTCCCCGCTGGGAAAATCCACAAAGCTCAATAATCCCGCACTGGGTTGAAAGTTCTGATAGGGATCTTCGGCGTAGATGCGAACCTGAATCGCGTGCCCCTGGGGTTCAAGTTGATGCCGCTGTTGTTGCAGGTTCGGTGTATTGCCCGCCGCCAACGACACCATCCATTCAACCAGATCCACGCCAAACACTTCTTCGGTGACACCATGCTCCACCTGAAGACGCGTATTCACCTCAAGGAAGTAGAACTCTTCGGTGTCTGCATCAAATATAAATTCCACAGTACCGGCGTTTCGATAATTGACGCTGGCGAGCAGAGCCTCGGCTGTAGCGTGAATCTGCTGTCGAACACTGTCACTCAAATTTGGCGCCGGGCATTCTTCTACAACCTTTTGGTTGCGTCGCTGACTCGAACAATCGCGTTCCCCCAGGGCCAGTGCATAACCTTCGCCGTCGCCAAAAACCTGCACCTCAATATGGCGAGCACGAGCAATAAATTTTTCGATAAACACACCATCATCGGCGAAGTTATTGGCGCCCAGTCGCTTAACCGAGTCGAAGGCCTCACGCAGATCGGCCTCGTTATGGCACAACTGCATACCGATGCCACCGCCGCCTGCGGTGCTTTTGAGCATCACCGGGTAGCCGATGCGGGCAGCCTCGGAACAGGCCTGCTCCAGATCGCTTAACAAGTCCGTTCCCGGAGATAGCGGCACCCCAGCTTCAACGGCCAGCTCTCTGGCTTTGTGCTTGAGCCCAAACACCTCCATCTGCTCAGGGGTTGGACCAATAAAGGCAATGCCTTTTTCTTCACAGGTTCGCACGAAGCTGGCGTTTTCACTGAGAAAGCCATAGCCCGGATGAATTGCCTGAGCACCACTTTTTGAAACGATATCGAACAGTTTTTCAGTATTCAGGTAGGTTTCAGCGGCAGCGCCCTCACCGAGGCTGAAAGCCTCATCGGCAAGTTTGACGTGCAAGCTGTCGGCATCACAGTCTGCGTAAACTGCGACTGAACCGATACCGAGTTTTTTCAGTGTGCGAATAATACGCGTGGCAATGGCGCCACGATTGGCAATAAGAACTTTAGAGAATTTCTTTGACATGTGTGACCTTGAGCGGGTCGTCCCGTTCACAATAATACGACGATGGTCGTCCATCGAAGCGCGATACACCTAGGGCCTGTTAACACTAATGAAATTAGTTCCAGATCAGGACGTCCACCGGTGTGGGGTTATAGCCATTACAGGGATTGTTTAACTGCGGGCAATTGGAAATCAGCACGACGACATCCATCGCGGCTTTCATCTCAACGTATTTTCCTGGCGCGGAAATTCCATCTTCAAAGGTCAGACCGCCGGACTCAGTCACCGGTACGTTCATAAAGAAGTTAATATTGTGAGAAATGTCGCGCTTGCTGATGCCATACTCTGGATGTTCTGCAATGGCCAGCATCCAGCTGTCGCGGCACGAGTGCATGCAACGCTTTTCCAAATCATAGCGCACGGTATTGCTTTCAGTGGCGCAGGCACCGCCCAGGGTATCGTGACGACCGCAAGTATCGGCAACAATTTCCAGCATCACATTGTTGTCGTTAGACAATAATTTTGAGCCTGCAGTCAGGTACACCTTGCCTTGTTCTCTGATGGTATCGCTGGCGCTGTAGCGCTCGGACGGATCTTCCGCGTTGAAGAACAAAGTATCCGCAGCCTGGTTGCCTTCCAGATCTATAATGCGGAAAGTCTGGCCTTTCTTAACGGTACCTATGTAGTAATCACCTGCGTCGAGGGTTATCGTTGACAATGCATCACTGGGCTGCAACGCACTTTCGGTAATGGGTAGCTGTTCCATGGTGTTGTTTCCTATTTCAAACCAAGATGATAGAGCGCGTTATTCTCGAAACCGCGGCCGTTCTCCGGACAGTGGTTCTTACAACGATCGTCCTCGGCCACTTCAGCCGCCTCACCCAATTCGAGTAATAATGGTTTGCGGGGATACTCTTCAGAATTATTCAGTGGATGCGCACAGGCGTGGATCAACACCAACGTATCCATCTCAAACCGCAACGCGAAACTTTTGCCTGCGCTGGGTTGTTCCTCTAAGCGCATACAGCCGGAAGCATCGGTGGAAACTTTGCTGAATACATTGAGATTGGCAGCCAGATCGGCCTTGCCCAATCCGTACTTAGCCAGCTCAGTCAGGAAGGCGTCGGTACCATTTTGATGCCACTTATTACGGTGGTTCTGATAATCGCGCTTGCCCCATTTTTCAGCCACCTGATCGGCATGGGAGTTGCCGCATACGGTGTCATGCCAACCACATTGATCCTCAATAATGGACGCAAAAATGCGACCCATATCGGAATACAGGCAATGACCTTGAGTCAGTTTAAATGTGTGTTGGCACTTTAAGCTGTCTGGCGCGTTGTAGCGCTCGAGCAGGTTTTCGGGGTTGTAGAACAACACACCGGCGTTAGCACCGCCTTCGATATCGGTAAGGCGCAAGGCGGTTCCCCGACGCATTTTCAGAGACCAGTGCCCGCCACCGGGTATGGTCGTTTGGTATTTGATGGATTTAATCAGCTTGCTCATACGTCAACTTCTTCTGCAAGTTGCTGTGGAGAGGCGACAATGGCCGGGTCTCTATAACCAACAGCGTCATTAATTTCGTGATAGGTGGAATGTTCCACCTGGCCGACGGCCAGATCGTAGGTGATGCTTGCTCCATAGGCGTTTGGGGCTTGTGGGTCTTGGCGCTTCTTATCGAATACCCATAAACGGGTGCCCAGATAGAACCCTTCTTTGAGATCGTGGGTTACCATAAATACGGTGAGTTTGTGTTCACGCCACAAGTCCAACACCAGATCGTGCATATCCGCTCGAATACCCGGGTCCAACGCACCGAAGGGTTCGTCGAGCAGCAGAATCCGCGGCTTGCCCAACAAAGCCTGAGCAATTGCCAAGCGCTGCTTCATTCCCCCAGACAGCTCGTGGGGATATTTATCAAGCGCATGTGACAGGCCCACTTGATCGAGGATCTTGCGGGCATCGGCGACCGCCTGTTTTTTCGCGCTTCCAAATAGGTAACCGGTCAGGCCTTTGCGCTGAAAACCACGGGTAGCCACAACGTTGTCCAGTACGGTCATATGCGGAAACACGGAGTACTGCTGAAACACAATGCCGCGATCCGATCCCGGCTCATCCGGAATAGGTTTCCCATCGAGCAGTAGTTCACCACGGGTTGGAGTTTCGATGCCCAACAGCATTTTCAGAAAGGTGCTCTTACCACAGCCGGACGCTCCCACCAGTGTGACAAACTCACCTTCTTGCACTGACATATTGAGATCTTCGAGCACTACCGAATCACCGTATTCTTTCCAAAGGTTGCGAACTTCTATCATGTTTTTCTTCGCCATCATGACGTTGCCCCCTCATGCCACGGAAACAGTTTTGCATTGAGTTGCCTCAACGCCAGATCAAACAGGAAAGCCAGAAATGTAATCCACGCTACATAGGGCAGAATGACATCCATCGCCATATAGCGACGCACCAGAAAAATTCGGTAGCCAAGCCCATCGGTGGCGGCAATCGCTTCCGCTGAGATCAGGAACAACCAGCCAGCACCCAGTGACAAACGTACGGCATCAATCAGCTTCGGCATTAGCTGAGGCAACAGTACGCGGCTGATCAACTGCGCGGTATTGGCGCCCAGTGTTTGCGCCTTGACCAGTTGCTCATAGGGAATTTCCTGAGCGCGACGTTGAATATCTCGCGCGATAAAAGGAGTGATACCAATGGCAATCAACACGACTTTTGATAACTCTCCCAATCCAAAGACAATAAAAAGGATCGGCAATAACGCCAACGGTGGCACCAAAGATATGACCGTCAGTAGTGGAGACAAACCCGCCGTAAACATCGGCAGAGCCCCCGTGACCAGACCGATCACCAGGCCAATCGATGCGGCAAATAACACTCCCATCCCCAAACGCTTGAGACTGCTGGCGGTATCTTGCCAAAACAGATACTTACCATTGCGCTTGCTGGGTTCCATGGCCATGCGTTCAACCGCATCACCCATCTGCGAAAAGCTTGGCAGTAATTTATCCTTGGGGTTCTCTTCAAGTCGGGTCTGCGAACTTGCAATGTAGATCACCAGCAGCAGCGCAAAGGGCAGCAACCCCAGCAGAATGCCGGTACTTCGCGATGGTTTTAAATTGATTAAACGCTTCATAGCTTTTTCACCGATTCGCAGAGCGATAACTCAGGCGGACACTGAGCGGAACAAGACCTACCTGTTCGATGCTCACATGACCGCCTGCCGTTGGGCTTCGCTGATGCTCAACCCAACCTACGGGTTAACGTGGTGGAAGTGCTTACAGCTTTCCTTCTGCCGCCATTTGCATGTAGGTGGGGTCAAAGCGCAATTTGATATTGCTCTCGTCGCCATAGACACCGGCGGGAGTTTCAATACCAATAAAGCCGGCGTCTGGAGCACCTTCACCCAACAGGCCGTGAGCAAAGGAGAACTCTGCAACCGCTTTCATGGTGTCCATGATTTTCGGGCTATTGGTAAGCGCAACTGCATCTGCCGCGGAGTAAAACATTTTGGTGCTATCCAACTGTGCTTCGTAACCGGAAAGATCCGTTCCAGAGGCTTCGGCCATAAAGGTTTTGGCCGCAGTAGCCTGAGCGCCTTCACTCATGGTCGCCATAATTTCGTACCATGCACCGGTCAGAGCTTTGGCCAGTTTGGGGTTGGCTTTCATGGTCTCGGTGTTGATCACCAACAGGTCCATAATTTCCCCGGGGATCATGGAAGAATCGAAGACCTTATTGCTGTCTGGCATCTCGGCAATTTCGTTCAAAAGTGGATTCCAGGTAGCAACCGAAGTCACACTGTCGGTTCCGTAAACTGCAACCATATCGGCATCGGATGTGTTAACAACGCTGATGTCTGCTTCGGTCATGCCCACAGATTCCAGACCGCGAGCCAGCAGATAGTGCGAC
>JALUYN010000612.1 GCA_027012915.1 Cellvibrionaceae bacterium | reverse complement strand
TTCCGATCTGGCACAGCGCATGTCTGTTAAAGCTGGTGAAGTTGTTAAAATTCTGATGAAGATGGGCACCATGGCCACCATCAATCAATCCCTGGATCAGGAGACTGCCCAGTTGGTTGTTGAGGAGATGGGTCATAGTGCCAAGTTGCTCAGTGGCAACGAAGTGGAAGAGTCGCTTGAGAAAGCTATCGAGACCGACGGTGAGATGCAGGCCCGTGCGCCTGTGGTAACCGTGATGGGCCACGTTGACCACGGTAAAACCTCGCTGCTGGATTATATTCGCAATACCAAGGTGGT
This sequence comes from Cellvibrionaceae bacterium, assembly GCA_027012915.1. The sequence continues at coordinate 6,514 of JALUYN010000612.1, read as the reverse complement.
TTCCGGTGAGGCTGGTGGTATTACCCAGCACATTGGCGCCTACCGCGTGCAAACTGACAAGGGCGAAATTGCCTTCCTGGATACGCCGGGGCACGCCGCGTTTACCTCCATGCGTGCTCGCGGTGCCCAGTGTACAGACGTGGTTATTCTGGTTGTCGCCGCCGACGATGGCGTGATGCCACAGACCGAAGAAGCGGTGCAACATGCCCGTGCGGCCGGTGTTCCAATCGTTGTTGCGGTCAACAAAATTGATAAAGAAGCTGCGGATCCAGAGCGCGTTAAGAACGAACTGGCTGCGAAAGAAGTGATCCCCGAAGAGTGGGGTGGTGATACCCAGTTTATCCATGTGTCTGCACACACGGGTGAAGGTATCGATGAGCTGCTGGAAGCGGTGTCTCTGCAAGCCGAAATGCTCGAGCTGGAAGCCCCTGTCGGTGTGCCTGGCCGCGGTGTAGTGATTGAATCTCGCATGGATAAGGGCCGCGGTGTTGTGGCGACTGTTCTGGTTCAGGCGGGTGAGCTGAAAGGCGGCAATATTATGCTGGCCGGCCAGAGTTACGGTCGGGTGCGCGCCATGACCAATGAGCTGGGTAAGAAGGTGAAAGAGGCTGGTCCTTCCACGCCTGTGGAAATTCTGGGTCTGGACAGTCCTCCAGAGGCCGGTGAAGAATTTGTGGTAGTGACTGATGAGCGTAAGGCTCGCGAAGTGGCGAGCTTCCGTGCCGACAAGGAGCGCGAAGCACGTCAACAGCGTCAGCAGGCTGCCAAGCTGGAGAATATGTTTGCCGGTATGGGTGCGGGCGAGAAGAAAATTCTGCCTATCGTTCTCAAGACCGACGTTCGCGGTTCTCTGGAGGCCATTCAGTCTGCGCTGATGGATATCGGTAATGATGAGGTTCAGGTCAATATTATTGTGTCCGGTGTCGGCGGTATTACCGAGAACGACATCAATCTGGCTCTGACCTCCAACGCCATTGTGATCGGCTTTAACGTTCGTGCCGATGCCTCTGCACGCAAGCTGGCGGAAGCTGAGTCCATCGAGTTGCGCTACTACAGCATCATCTATCAGCTGCTGGATGAAGTGAAAGGTGCTCTGGCTGGAATGCTGGATCCCGAGCGCGTTGAAGAGATTGTTGGTATCGCTGATGTGCGCGAAGTATTCCGCTCTCCGAAGTTTGGTCAGGTCGCCGGTTGTATGGTTGTTGAGGGTACTGTGTACCGCAACAAGCCTATCCGTGTATTGCGAGACAATGTCGTGATCTTCGAAGGTGAGCTGGAGTCTCTGCGTCGCTTTAAAGATGACGTGGGTGAAGTTCGCAGCGGTACCGAGTGTGGTATTGGTGTTAAGGACTACGACGTTAAAGTTGGCGATCAGATTGAGGTCTTCGACGTTAAGGAAGTGGCTCGCGAGCTGTAAGGCAGTTGCCGGAGCGGCGAATGCCGCTCCTCAGAGGTATTGAAATGGCAAGAGAATTTAACCGTACCGATCGCCTGGCGGACGCTGTGCAGCGCTTGTTAGCGCAGGCTATTCAGTTTGAAATTCGCGACCCGCGTGTGGGTATGGTGAATATCAACGATGTTGAAGTCAGTCGCGATCTGTCTTTTGCCCGTGTGTTTGTCACCTTTGTAGATCGCGAGAGCGATGAAGAGATAAACGAGGCGGTAACGGCCTTAAATAAAGCTTCCGGCTTTTTGCGCTCTATTTTGGCCAAAGAGCTGGATATTCGCGTAACGCCGCGTTTGAGCTTTATCTACGATAAAACTTCCGTCAATGGCCAGCACTTGTCACACTTGATTGATAAGGCTGTTGCCGAAGATCGCGCTCACGGCGGCGATGATCAAGACAGCGAACAAGACTGAAATTGATCGAGTAGAACCGCATGGGACGTAGACGATCCAAAGGCCGTCCGGTCAGTGGCGTATTGTTGTTGAATAAGCCGCAGGGCGTCACATCCAATGGCGCCTTACAGCGTGCTAAACGCTTATTCTTCGCCCAGAAGGCGGGGCATACTGGCAGTTTGGACCCGCTGGCTACGGGCGTGTTGCCGTTGTGCTTTGGTGAGGCTACCAAATTTTCCCAGTATCTGCTGGATGCTGATAAACGCTATACGGTGACTTATCAGCTTGGCGCCTACACCACCACGGGTGACAGTGATGGCGAGCAGTTGGATCCCGTCGATGCCAGTGGTATTTCGCGCCAGCAGGTAGCTGAAGCACTGCAGACATTTGTCGGTGAAATAGACCAGGTTCCGCCCATGTACTCGGCTCTTAAGCACGAGGGGCAGCCATTGTACAAGCTGGCTCGCCAGGGTATTGAGGTGGAACGTAAGGCCAGGCGAATTACGGTGTACTCTGCCGACATGCTCGATTTCAGAGCGGGTCCACAGGCCGAGGTGGATGTAGACGTGCACTGCAGTAAAGGCACCTATATACGCAGTATCGGTGAAGATCTGGGTAAGCTGTTGGGCTGTGGGGCTCACGTAACACGTTTGCATCGCACTCAAGCGGGCCCCTTCGATGTAGATAATGCTGTGACCTTAGAAGTGCTCGAAGAAGAGCGTGGTGAGGGCTTGGCTGAGGCGTTGGATCATCACTTGCTGCCAACAGATGCCCCGGTAGCCGCTCTGCCGGAACTGGATTTGGATGAGCACTCGGTCTACTACTTCCAGCAGGGGCAGGCCATAATGGACTCGCGGGTCTACCGTATTGGCGACGAAGGTGATATTGTTCGCGTCTTTGCTCCCGATGGCCGATTTTTGGGGCTCGCGGAGATCGACGATGAGAGTCGATTGGCGCCCAAAAGGCTTGTCGTGGAAACCAGGATTGAAAGCCAGAACTGAAGCTTAAGCTGAGGTTTGGAAGAGAATTGCGTGGTTCGGTATCTGCCGGATTGCACAATAGGTCGGTTTGTACGGTCCAGTGCCGGTAAACTGACACGTTAAATAGCCAATCTGTAAATATGCACGGATCTGGCTGTACCTTTTAAACGCATATTATGAGGAAACTACTATGGCATTAAGTGCTGCTGAAAAAGCTGAGATTGTTAAACAATACCAGCAATCCGAAGGTGACACCGGTTCTCCAGAAGTTCAGGTGGCTCTGTTGACTCACAACATCAACAAGCTGCAAGGTCACTTCGCCGAGAACAAACAGGATCACCACTCTCGTCGTGGTCTGATCCGCATGGTAAACCAGCGTCGTAAGCTGCTGGACTACCTGAAGAGAAAAAATGCCACTCGCTACTCTGCACTGATCCAAAGCTTGGGTCTGCGTCGATAAGCGAACAAAGTGCCCGCCTTATGCGGGCACTTTTGTGTATGGGCTGCTGATTTGGGTGGTCTGTGCGCAAGCTCGCACTACCGGGGTTTGGTTGCAGTCCTCATTGCGAGCAAACTCAAGGGTTTGGATACCACGGCGTATTTGAGTTCTTGAGTTTGCTCACAATCTTCGTTACGAGACTGAGCTGAATCTTTACTGAGCGGGCATGACTAAAATTGAACGCAATATAAAGAAAAGGAAATTATTGTGAATCCCGTTGTTAAATCATTCCAATACGGTGGACAAACCGTAACTCTGGAGACTGGCCGCATTGCCCGTCAAGCCACTGGTGCCGTTATGGTAACCATGGGCGACACCCAAGTACTGGTCACTGTGGTTGGCGCTAAAGACGTACGTGAAGGTCAGGACTTCTTCCCACTGTCCGTACACTACATTGAGAAAGCCTACGCGGCTGGCAAAATCCCTGGCGGCTTCTTCAAGCGCGAAGGTCGTCCGAGCGAGAAAGAGACTCTGACTTCTCGTCTGATCGACCGTCCGATTCGTCCGCTGTTCCCGAACGGCTTCATGAACGAAGTGCAGGTTGTCTGTACCGTTATGTCTGCCCACAAAGACGTGGACCCGGATATCGCTGCCATGATCGGTACCTCTGCGGCGCTGGCCATTTCTGGTATTCCGTTTAATGGTCCTATCGGTGCGGCCCGTGTAGGTTACACCCAGGAAGATGGCTATCTGCTGAACCCTGGCTACGAAGCTCTGAAGAGCTCTGAGCTGGACATGGTAGTTGCCGGTACTCAAGACGCAGTACTGATGGTTGAATCTGAAGCCAGTGAGCTGCCAGAAGACATTATGCTGGGCTCAGTTCTGTACGCACACCAGGAACTGCAAGCGGTTGTTCAGGCTGTAAATGAACTGGCCAAAGACGCTGCCAAGCCAACTTGGGAGTGGACTGCCGAGCCTGAGAACGAAACCCTGAAAGCTGCCGTTGAAGGTGCTTTCGGTGAGCAGATCAAAGAAGCTTACCGCATCACCGACAAAATGCAGCGCTACGGCCGTTTGGGCGAGCTGCGCGACGCAGCCGTTGAGCAGCTGAGCAGCGAAGAAGTCAGCGGTGACGATGTTAAGGGCGTATTCAGCAAGCTGGAGAAGCAAACCGTACGTCGCAGCGTTGTGGCTGGTGAGCCGCGTATTGATGGTCGTGACACCAAGACTGTGCGTCCTATCGCCGTTGAAGTGGGTAACCTGCCAAAAACTCACGGTTCTGCTCTGTTCACACGTGGTGAAACTCAGGCTATCGTTGTTGCTACCCTGGGCTCCGCTCGTGATGCACAGATGATCGATGCTCTGGAAGGGTCTCGTCGTGACCCATTCATGCTGCACTACAACTTCCCTCCTTACTCTGTTGGTGAGGCGGGTCGTATGGGTGGTACTGGCCGTCGCGAAATTGGTCACGGTCGTCTGGCACGTCGTGGTGTTGCTGCGGTACTGCCAAACGAAGAAGAGTTTCCATACTCCATTCGTGTTGTGAGCGAAATCACTGAGTCCAATGGTTCTTCCTCTATGGCTTCTGTGTGTGGTTCTTCTCTGGCGCTGATGGACGCCGGTGTACCTTTGAAGGCTCCTGTTGCCGGTATCGCCATGGGTCTGGTTAAAGAAGACGACGGCTTTGCCGTTCTGACCGATATTCTGGGTGACGAAGATCACCTGGGTGACATGGACTTCAAAGTTGCCGGTACTGCCGACGGTATCACTGCTCTGCAGATGGATATCAAGATCGAAGGCATCACCGAAGAGATCATGGAAATCGCTTTGGGACAGGCTCTGGATGCGCGTCTGCACATCCTGGCTGAGATGAACAAGGTAATCGACAAGTCTCGTGAAGGCGTGTCAGACACTGCACCTCAGTTCGAAACCATCAAGGTTCACCCTGACAAGATTCGCGACATCATTGGTAAGGGCGGTGCAACCATTCGCTCAATTACCGAAGAAACTGGCGCTTCTGTTGATATCGAAGACGACGGTACTGTTAAAGTCTACGGCGAAAGTCAGGAGTCCCTGCAAGCCGCTCTGGATCGTATTGGTGAAATCACCGCTGAAGCCGAGATCGGTGAAATTTACGAGGGTACCGTGGTACGTATCGTAGACTTTGGGGCATTCGTGAACTTCTTGCCGGGTAAAGATGGTCTGGTGCACATCTCTCAGATCGCAGAGGAGCGTGTCAACAGCGTTTCTGACTACCTGAAAGAAGGTCAGGTGGTACGCGTTAAGTGTCTGGACGTGGATCAGCGCGGTCGTATCAAGCTCTCCATCAAAGAGGCACTGCGCGACGAGGCTCCCGTTGAGGAGGCTCCTGCAGCAGAAGCCGCTGAAGCGCCGGCTGCTGAAGAGGCGCCGAAGCAAGGCGACGAGTAATCTCTCGCACTGCTTGAAAAAAGCCCGCATTAGCGGGCTTTTTTTTGCCTGTGGCATCGGCTGGTGTGTCTGTGGCAGACTCTCACCTTCGAAATGAACTCTGAATGGTAATGATCGGATATCTGCTGAATTCTGACCGGAGTATTGTCCGGATATTGCTCGCTGCTGCAGTGCTGCAGTGCGGCTTGCTGGGTCCTGGTCGGGTGTTGGCGGAGCCGGCCCAATACGAGCGCGCCTATAGTATTCAGGTTGCCACCTATAAGAACGCCAGCTATGGCCAGCGTATCGCCGGAACTCACCACGAAATACCCTTCCTGTGCCGCAAGCGCAGTAACGGTCTGTTTGCTCTCTATTACGGCGTATTTGAGTCCTTTGTAGACGCGAAGTTGCACCTGCGTGACTATGCGCTGTTTTCGGATCTGAATGCCTACGTTGTCAAATTGGAAAACGTGTCGTTCACGCCCTGCGATAGTTTGGGGCAGGCGATTCAGTCGTCGCAGCAAAGGGCGCTGCAACGGCTGAACTGTAAAGAGTGTGATCTGAAGGATGCGGTGGAATCGTTCTTGCCGAAAACGATCAAACTTCAATAGCAGGGCGTTAGTGCCCCGCTATTTCTTTGTGCATGTGGGCTTAAAGGAATGTGTGCTCAGAATCTGGAAATACACCACTCTTCACATCGCTAACGTAGCGCTCGAGTGCGCCGGGAATGTCTTTGGCTTCCACCAGAAAGTTCTTGGAGAATTTGGGTGGTTGTTCTGTGAGCCCCAGAATATCGTTGATCACCAAAACCTGTGCGTCGGTTTCCTTGCCCGCACCTATGCCAATG
>JALUYN010000611.1 GCA_027012915.1 Cellvibrionaceae bacterium | reverse complement strand
GATTGCTCCTGCCCGGCATGACCGTGCAATCCTTAAATTCACCCTTGCCAGCCCGCATCGAAGACGATGGCCGTATTCGTCTCCAGGCCAGAGCCGGCGACTGGCGGATTCAACTGATTAGCCGAGCTGGTGTCACGCCACAACAGTTCTCGCCAGAAGCACTGGATGAAGACTGGCCGAAACAGGAAGTGTGGAGCTTCGACGCGCAGCGTCATCTGCGCGGTGTCGAATGGCGCGGCGGCATAGCAGGCGATCCCTCACAGATGAATGTGCCGGGCGCCTGGGCGCAGCTTCCCGCCTACTGGGTGAGCAGTACAGACACCATAACTCTGGAAGAGCGCTATCGCGGTGACGCCAATCCCACTCCAAATCAGCTGACGCTGCAACGCAATTTCTGGCTGGATTTCAGTGGCGATGGTTTCACCATTCGCGATCGTTTACAGGGAGAGTTGCATCGCGCAGACCGGCTCAGCATGACCGACGGCTACCAACTGGGCCGCCTCAGTGTTAACGGCCAGCCACAACTGATTACCGCTCTGGATAACCATTCCGCCGGTGTGGAAGTGGCCGCAGGGCAGGTAGACATCGAAGCCGTGAGCCGTTTCGATCGCGATGATCAGTTACCGGGTGCCGTGGGCTGGCAACAGGATATCAGCCAAGTCAAAGGTCAGCTGCATCTGCCTCCAGGCTGGAAGCTGTTGCACAGCCGCGGCATAGATCGAGTCGACAGCTCCTGGCTGACACGTTGGAGTTTGTGGGATCTGTTTTTATGCCTGGTGATCGCCGGCGCCGCGGCCCGGGTTCTGGGGCTGCCCTGGGGTGTGCTCGGCGGTATCACGCTGGCGCTGACCTATCAGGAATCCAGCGCGCCGGTGGTGTTATGGATAAACGTCATTCTGGCACTCGGTCTATTGAAAGCCATTCCCGACAGCCGTTTTTCCAAATTGCTGCGCTACTACCAGGTAGCCAGTTTGCTGGCACTTACCATAGTGGTGCTCAACTTCTCCGTGGATCAGATTCGCAAAGGTATCTACCCGCAACTGGAGCGCAATACCGCCATCGTTCAGGACTACGCCAGCAGCCGAATTAAAGCCTACAACGAAGCGGAAGAGATGATGCTGATGGAACAGGCACAAGAGCAAGCCATGACAAAACGCGAGCTGAAAAGCCGCCAAAAAATGGCCGATGGCATGCCCGCTACCGCTCCGGTAAAGCAACTACCCAAGCACGATCCAGGCGCCCGCATTCAGACTGGCCCCGGAGAACCACAGTGGCAATGGCACAAGGTCCACCTGCATTGGAGCGGGCCGGTACTGGCGGAACAGACGGTAGATTTCTATTTGCTGCCACCGGCGGTAACTCGCCTCTGGCGCTTGCTCAGCGTACTTTTGGTCGCAGCCTGGCTGGTTGGCCTCATCAAGCACAGCCTGTCCCTTGGCGGAGGAATTAATAGCCGCTGGGCAAGCCCCGCTGCTGCTCTTATTCTGGCTCCGCTACTCATGACTGGCACGCCGGATGCGCACGCAGCAGCAACTGCTGATTCAAGTACCTATCCACCACAACACCTGTTGGAAGAGCTAAAGGCACGCCTCAACGAAGCACCCAAATGTATGCCCCAGTGCGCGTCGGTCAACGACGTTAAGGTGGTTGCCGACCCACAACAGCTGCAAATTGATCTGACGCTGGACATCCTGTCTCCTGTGCAGCTGCCGCTGCCATCGGGCAACTGGTGGCAAACCCGAGTTTCGATTAATGGCGCCCCCGCCAATGCCCTGAGCCGTTATGCTCGGGGTCAGTTAGTGGTGGCATTACCGAAAGGTCGCCACTGGGTGCGCTTGCAAGGTCTGCTCAATGGCGATCGCGCGTCAGTGACGTTTCCGCTCAAAGTTCACAACGTCGAAACAAGCAGTGAGGTCTGGCAGATATCTGGCGTGCAAGGCAGCACCATCCCCAGCGGCACATTGCAATTGGATCGCAAAGTCACCGCAGAGCAGCAAACCCAAGACTCGCAGCAAACCTCTTTGTTGCCCAACCCTGTAGCACCGTTTGTCCGCGTCAATCGACATCTGGTTTTGGGGTTGGAGTGGACACTTACCACCACGGTAGAACGTATCGCTCCTGCAAGAGGCGCTATTAACATGGACATTCCACTGCTGCCCGGGGAATCGGTATTGAGCAGCGGCATCAAAGTTATCGATGGCAAGGCGCAAGTTTCCATGGCCGGCAACGCGCGCCGGGTACGGTGGAGCTCAACTCTAACGCCCAGCGATAAAGTCGATTTTAAAGCCCCACAACACAGTCGTTGGGTTGAACAGTGGCAACTGGGACACTCCGCGATCTGGCACGTACAGACATCGGGCATCAACCCGATCAAATCGTCCACCGCCTCCGAGCCCCGCTGGCAACCCTGGCCAGGCGAGCAGCTGACGCTTCTGGTGCAGCGCCCGGCCGCTGTAGATGGCCCAAGCCAAACGGTGGAGCGCCTGATAGTTAATCATCGTCCGGGCGCCCACAGCAGCGATACCGAGCTCACCCTGCAAGTGCGCGCCAGCCTTGGTGGTAACTACCCACTTACCTTGCCCGAAGGAACACAACTACAATCTGTAACCATTGATGGCAAACCCCAGGTTCTGCAACTGGAGAATCGGCAGATACAACTGCCGATGCATCCAGGTAGCGTGGAGGCAGTCGTAAACTGGCGCGCCCCTCAAGACGGTCGCGCACTTTTGGAAACTCCTGCACTCACCCTACCATCGGGCAGCAGCAATATTGATCTGCGCCTGCAGTTGCCCCGCGACCGCTGGCCACTGTTTGTCGCCGGACCAGACATTGGCCCGGCCATGCTGTTCTGGGGCATTCTGATTGTCATTCTGATCGTCAGCATTACCCTCGGTTGGGGCGTGAAACGCTTTGGCCTGGATATTCCGGTTCGTGCCTATCAGTGGGTGCTTCTGGGATTGGGTGTAAGTACGGTTTCTGTAGTGGGTGGCGTGATGATCGTAATTTGGTTTGCCGCCTTCTCCGCCCGCAAGCGCATTAGTGACACCCTGGATTGGCGACTGTTCAACCTTACGCAGGTAAGCCTTATTGTGTTGACGCTGGTGGCACTCGGCAGCCTCGTGGCCACCATCCCCTTCAGCTTGCTCTCCACTCCGGATATGCAGGTAGTGGGCAACCACAGCAGCAATTTCTACTACAACTGGTATCAGGACCACAGCGGCGAAGCTCTGCCCCAGGGCTGGGTCTTCTCATTGCCCATGTGGGTGTATAGGGGCGTCATGCTGGCCTGGTCGCTATGGCTGATGCTGGCACTGCTCAATTGGGTGAAATGGGGCTGGTCCTGCTTCAGCCAGGACAGTCTCTGGAAACAAAACAGCAAAATCGCCAAACCCACAGATTAATCTTTCCCTTCTCCTAAGGTGGCGCCGGTGAACCGACGCCACCGCCTTTCAGGTTCTTCAAAACACTTTCTGTTAGCGCAAATGGAATCTTGACACCGTTAAGACCAGAGCCTAAGCTGACACACAAACTTAACACTGTTAAGTTATATTTTAGTCAGACAGCCGAACAACTACACTAATGAGAGAGAAAACGGAGGACGCTATGACCGCCTACGATGCGATTGTCATTGGTTCCGGTAACGCCGGCCTGACCGCCGCTACCGCACTGCAGCGCACTACTGTCCGGGGAAAATTCTAGTGATATGAGGCAAGACCTTGCTGTTCCTAGTGTTTGGGGTTAAAACCCCGAGCGCCAACTCAAAAACAACCTAGGAACAGCAAGGTGTTTAATAATACCCGTTTTCAGCAAGTTTTATCTCCTCTCCCTCGCCAAACTCTCAAATCTTCCGTCAGACGCTTAGAGGCTGACCGATACAGCAAGTCTTTTACGTCCTCTAAACACCTGATTGCTCTGATTTACGGACAAATGTCAGGGGCCAAGAGCCTTCGAGAGCTGGAAAGTGCTTTCAATAGCCAGCCATCTTGCCACTATCACCTTGGTGCAAAGAACATTAAAAAGTCCACATTGGCCGATGCCAATAAACGCCGTAACCCCCAGGTATTTCGCGACGTTGCCGAACAATTGATGGCTACCGTACACCGATCTCAGCGCCGCCAAGTTCGTGAATTCTTGTACCTTTTGGACTCCACGCCCATCCAGCTTAAAGATCATGGGTTCGAGTGGACCAGCGAAAATGCCACTTCTAGAAATCGTGGGTTCAAACTGCATTTAATGATTAATGGCCGTGATCACAACCCAGTCTATGCTCACATCACCGATCCTAATGTGAATGACATAACGGATGCGCAACGTGTTCCGTTGGAACGCGGAGCCACTTACGTCTTCGATAAAGGCTATAACAGCTACAACTGGTGGCGAGATATTGATGAGGCAGGCTCACACTTCATAACCCGATTTAAGAAAAATGTTGCACTCTCAGAAGTTGAAAACCTCGAGGTCACCAGTGACGAGATAGAAACGGATCAGCTAGTAAAGCTGCGCCACGCCTCAAATCGCGCAGGGCATAAGAATCGATACCACGGAAAAATCCTTCGCAGAATCACGGTAGCGCGCCCGGGAAAGCTACCGCTACTGCTGGCTACAAATAACCTGAGCTCACCGGCTTCTGAGATTGCTAAGCTGTACCGAAAGCGCTGGGATATTGAATTGTTCTTCAAGTGGATTAAGCAAAATTTGAAGATCAAGCAGTTCCTGGGGCGCAACCGAAATGCCGTAATGCTTCAGATATACGCGGCTTTAATCACCTATTTACTGCTGTGGCTATACCGCTCTCAGAATGGGTTTGATACTTCGCTGCATCTGCTCGCGGTTAGTTTGAAAGGCCAGCTGTTTAATCGCTTGGACACCGAATATCAACGTAAACGACGACGATGGCGTCGAGAACAGCGACAGGAAATAGAACGGAGGCAATATGCATTGCCTCTTTAAATTTCCCCGGACAGTAGTGCGCGAAAGCGGGAATCTCCTCAACCTCTCACAGAACACTAACATTGACAGTCAGTGACATTTTGTAGATAACGTGTCACCTCCTATAACTCACTCTATGACTTCTATGCACCGCTCACGCTTGATCACGTCCCTGATTCCAGGCCTTGGCCTGTTTGCCAGTACAACACTCGCCAATACGTCATTCGATAGCCAGACATTTGAAGCCTGTACGAACCTAGCTGCAGAACTCGATCATCACCAACAGATTATCGATACAGCAAACGATGAAGGATTCAAAGGCGAGTACGATCATGGTCCAGGCACGCCATCGAGCAAGATCTTTGCCGACAAACTTACCGACATTCGCCCGACCCGAGAAAAATATCGCGAAAGCAAAGAGACTTTCACGCAGCTGAACGCTTCTTACACGGCCAAAGGCTGTGATGATAACAAGAACGCCAAGACCTCAGACCTGAAAGAATACTGCCGTGAGACCTATGGCGATAACCGCTTCTGTGACGGCTGGTCAACCGCACTGAAAAAGTATCGGTTGCAATGGGACAAAGAGGATCAGGAAGCCAAGACCATGGCTGGAATTAACGATGGTGTGATCCGGCTGGCCAAAACGTTGAAAGACAAGCTGTACACCACCGATATCATTACTGGCTACAAAATCAGGCACGCTGATAGCTGCTCATTCAGTATCGACTTCGACCACCAAAGTGGCGGCAGCAGTCATTTCAAATACAACTTCAACAAGGAAGCATTGATCTTCAAGTACAGTGAAGACAGCGATCTGCGCTACAAAATGCTGAATGGAAAAATCCTGACCACTAAAGCCGGCGATCTTCTCGGGTTGGGCAAGCGCCTGACATATCGTGTTCACGACAGAAATGGCCAATTGGTAGACCGCTCTGGTTTTCTGGATAACAACGACTGGTTTCAGGCTCCGGCGATTCCGACCTATAACAGCATCTTTATGCTCGAAAACCAGTTCAAAAAGAGCTGCCCGCAGTAGCTTTCTCTACTGCCCCGGAATATTACTCCGTGGCAGCGTGGTCCACCAGAAACAACTTGTCCTGTTGGATCATTATCGCTGGCGCCACCGCCAGCTTTCCTGAACGTCCCTCGCACAGCTCGCCGGTTTGAACATTGAAGCGATAGCCGTGCCAAGGGCACGTTACGGAGCCGTCCTCGGCAATCGTTTCACCTTCCAACGGCCCCATCATATGCGGGCAGTCCGCAGAGTAGACGATCCATTTCTGACGCCAGTAATTGACGCAGAATCGGCGCCCGCGATATTGAACCACGCGCGGCAGCTGTTCCCGTAATTCAGTCAGCAGGCCTACAAACATAGGGGCCAATTCATCTTCAGACCTGGCCCCTTTGCGACTGTTCAGTGCCGTTTGACGCCCCTGCATCAAACCAATATCTTCGTCGTACAGCTGGGCGTATTGGTCTTTCAAGACGCCGAGGATAGCCTGTTTGTCGGTATCATTCAGCGATACTCGGTCGACGTAGAAACGCACATCGATATCAATTTCCTGATCACTCACTGGGGTTGCCTGTGTGTGGATCTGTGTTCCTGCGCCAATCCCGGAAACAACAGTGGTAGCCCAGTAGTGTTTATGATCGTCCACTAATAACTCAATATACTGCGCACAGTCTTCATCAACACGGCTCAGATCATTGGGCTGGCGGCTGACATCACCAAAACTCAAATAACCTTTCGCACGCCACCCCCAGTGCCCTTCGTCAACCCCCTCGATTGCGGCAAAGGATGATCTGTGAATGTAGGGCAAGTGTTCCCAATCAAACGCATTTTCCATCATCCGCGTGATGTTTACCGGGAGTCGCCGCGTATAGTTGCCGAGGTACGTTAAACCGGATATCGCGTCA
>JALUYN010000610.1 GCA_027012915.1 Cellvibrionaceae bacterium | reverse complement strand
ACTCGTTCAATATCGGCCCCCACCTTCTCGGCAATGTTGGCCATTTCATTCATAAAACTGATCTTGGTCGCCAACATGCAGTTCGCCGCGTACTTGGTCATTTCAGAACTGCGGGCATCCATAAAAATAATGCGATCATGATTGCGATTGAACGGTGCGTAGAGATCGCGCAGCGTGATTCTCAGCGCGTCGTCAGACTGATCCTGTTCGCGAATGCCAATAACAATGCGATCGGGGCGCATGCAATCATTCACCGCCGCCCCCTCCTTCAGGAACTCGGGGTTGGATATCACTGAGTAGGAGATCGTCTCACCACGCTCGGTCAGAGTCTGTTGAATCTGCTGCGCCACCTCGTCGGCGGTCCCCACCGGCACGGTAGACTTATTGACGATGATTCGAGGCTCGCTCATGTGAGCCGCGATATTGCGCGCGACGTTCAACACATACTTGAGATCCGCAGAACCGTCTTCATCAGGCGGAGTACCTACGGCAATAAACTGAACATCGCCAAATGCGACACCTTCAGCAGCTGAGGTAGTGAAATGAATACGACCGGCTTCGTAGTTAGCCACCACAAGCGGCGTTAATCCCGGCTCGTAGATGGGGATAATCCCCTTTTTCAATCTCTCGATTTTTTCCTCATCAATATCCACACAGCAGACATCGTGCCCCACTTCACTGAGGACGGCCGCCTGGACCAACCCCACATAACCAATCCCAAATACCGTAATTTTCATGCAAATCGCCACCTATATCTCAAGGCTCGCCAACTTACACAGCGGATATGTCAGATTTATTGGAGAAATGTGTCACTGGAGTTTCAAAGCCTGTGCATTGGAGCAGGCAGAAACCCTTTTCCACAGAATCTGTGGATAACTCTGAGGACAGGATTGTAGTAAGTGGTCTAATGCCAGAAACGTCGCGCCCTGCAGCCTCCGTGCAAGAAGTAACCAGCTCACAAAACGTGCACTAAGTGGTTGATTTTCAAGCTTAAAAGTCAACCAATCTGAAGCTATTTTGCAAGCCCGGAAAATCTGCAATCAGCTATTCACAGGGCGAAGACAACTACATACCGACAGGGTTAAGTAGTAGTGCGATCACGGCTACCTGGGGCACCGTTATCAAGGGCAAAAACAACGCGATCTTCCATGATTTCATCGTGTCCTTTATCACCATTACTTCGGTGTAGTCGGTAGACACTCCGGTCATCAAGAACGCAAAACCATTGCCCGGTGCGTTAGCGCGGTTCATCACGTCGGCGGCGATGGGCGTACTGCCTTCTGAACAGACTTCAATAATAGTTGCAGCCACCATGGTCACTAATAGGCCCAAGACGGTGGGACCAAACCATGCCTGAAAATCCTCCAGCGATACAAAACTGCGCAGCGCGGTTGCCAGCAATACACCGAACAACAACCAACGAATGACCATACGCGAACCTCTGATGCCATCCCACAGCACATCCGCCACCAAACCCAAGCTCCAGTTGATTTCACCCCAGGATTTCCGGGCTTCCGGCCAGAAACGATAATCATCGGAGAGTTCGTGGTGATTGGGGTTTGCGGGCAAGACACCTCGACCGACCAGACGATCAAAAATGGCGCCACTTATCAGAGCGATGACCAGCGACAGCCCGATAAATGCCAAGGTCCAAGGTAGCCCAATCAAAGTAACCAGAATGATGGTGAGAGATAGGGAATTCCAGGGACTGGCGATCAGAAATGCCATCACCTGCCCCAGGCTGGCTCCCCGTTGATACAACTGCATGCCGACCATCAAAATACCGTGACTGCAAAGGTCCATCAGCACACCGGCCAGTGTGGCTCTTACCAATCCTACGAAAGTGCCGCCCTTACCCAGTACCGAAATCACCATTTCCTGAGGAATCCTGCCCAGCACACCGACAAAAATCGCGGCGGCAACCACCCCCCACCACATGGTATTCATGAGCTCATAAACGCCGTGGCTCATGGTCATTAGCCAACCGGGCAACGGCATACCAGAGAGATGCAGTCCATAGTTGAGTACCACAAATAGCAAACTGCCCCACAACATCCAGTCGAATGGACGCGCGCCTGAGCTATCAGTATCACAGCAGGAGCTGGCCGAGGAGGCCTCTTGCGAGCTACCACAGCAGCTTGTCGATACAGGAGTAACGGGCTCAGGGCTGCTTTTTGTACCGCAGCAGGAGACGGCGGTTGCAGGCCCTGGACTCTTCTGCGTCCCGCAACAACCGTTTTCAGTTACCACTTCAGGTTTGGTCGCTTTTTCTTTATGAGAATTGCAACAATCACTCATTTTGCACTCCCGTCGATTATTTGGTTTTGCGCTGCGCCAGCCGGTCGATAATACTGCAGCAGGGCTGATCATCACCGGGACAACAGTTGGCCAGATCGCGCAGCGTATCGCGCATGGCCAACAGGCCATTGATCTGATCGTCCAACTGCTCTAGCTTTTCTTCCACCAGATGTTTTACATCGGCGCTGTGACGATTTTGGTTATCGTACAGCGACAACAACTCGCGGCTCTCGTCGAGACTAAAACCGGTGGCCCGGGCCTGTTTCAAAAAGCACAGGCGATCCAGATCCTTCTCCGAATAGTCCCTGTAACCATTGTCTGCGCGCCGAGCCGGAGTAACCAGCCCGATGCTCTCGTAATAGCGCACGGTTTGACCAGGTAAACCGGAAATTTTTGCAACGTGGCTGACATTCATAGTCGTTCCTGATTAGTCGATCTGGGGCTTTGTTACTGGTTTATACACAAAGATAAACCTTACAGCTACTATAAGGTCAATCACTTTTGAGCGATTTTCTGGCGCCACCGATTTGATTGCCGTATGCTGCCGCCATGTTGAAATCCCGCCAGCGCAAACCCACGATCACCCGACGCATTCTCGCGACCAATTCACTGGGCTTTGACTACGACATTCGCTTTTCCCAGCGCAAGACCACCGCCATTGAAATTAAACGGGAGAACGTCACCGTGGCGGCGCCCCACGGCAGTGATCCGCGCCATCTGCAGCAATGGGTCAACGAG
>JALUYN010000609.1 GCA_027012915.1 Cellvibrionaceae bacterium | reverse complement strand
AGCAACAATGGATACGCGATAAGCTGGAACAGCAGGGACAGCGACGCCAGGAGATACCGCAACCGCGATTTTGCGATGGCGCCAGCTGGCAATATATGGGCTCTCCTCTGACACTGCGCATTCGCTATCGCAGCCGACAAGACTCCTATATCGACAACCAACAGTTGTGGCTATCGGTGTCCTGCAGCGAAGAGCGCTGCACCGAGCAAACTCTGCAACGCAAACTCAGTGATTGGTATCTATCCCAGGCTCAGGAGTATATGGGGCCAAAAACCTTGCGCTACGCCCGCCAATTGAATAAATCGGTCAGCGACATCAAATTCCGGCGCACCAAGAGCAAATGGGGACACTGCACCAGCCGTGGTGTTATCCAATACAACTGGCTGATTATGATGGCTCCGGTGGCCGTGATTGACTACTTGATTGCGCATGAGGTTAGCCACCTGGTGCACCATAATCACAGTGCCAAATTCTGGAATACAGTGGAAAAACTTGATCCCGCTTACCGTCAACACCGCCAATGGCTCAAGGATCAGGGGCACAAGTTTCTGATCTAGGGCGTTACAGCCGTTTCCCTCGAAAACGCCATCCAACCAAACTCTTTTAATATCAACAAGTTACAAAACCTTGTTGACAACACTCTTCAAGAAACTACAATAACCTATGTAAATCAATGCACCGATCGACCACTAGGAAGGGGGACCTATGGAATATTTGGATGCAAATGACCAGGAATGGTCTGAAATGTGGGAAGAATTGTCTGCTCATTGGCTCAATAAAGGTGATCCGCTGTGCATCAATCGTGGCAAGTGCTGGGAATATCTTGGCTCCACCGAAGACCACCATACGTTCTTCCACCCGGACCACCCCATTTCCAAGCGCCCTGAGTACGTCTATCTCGAGCGCTACCAGGCCAGCGTCAATTGGCGCAAGTACGCCTGAGAAAATCATTTACTGATCAAAGCAGTTCATTGAATATCCCGGCAGATGTCGGGATTTTTTGTTTTTCATAGAACAACTTCGACAATTCCATTACAGCCAATCAACCTTCGATCCAAAACGTGAAATACTAGATTCACGCATCCGTCACTTTACATTCATATTCAGTGGAGTATTTTAAATAACGAGCACCCGGAAAATGGCTCATACGGTAGAACCCAATCTTTATCCAAAGGAAGTGTTTATGACCGAACTCTCTACTGCGATAGATAATAATTCCAAGAACAACTCCAAACCCGCTGCCAGCACAATCCTCTACGCCCTCGACACCAACGTACTGATTCACGACCCCACCGCACTACTCAATTTCGAAGAACACCACGTTATGATTCCCATGACGGTCCTGGAAGAGCTGGACAAGCTCAAAAGTGGGCGTAAAGCCCAAGCCGCGGACTGCCGCCAGGCGATCCGTGAGATCGACAAGATCCTTGGAGGCGCCGAACCGGATGACATTGAACGAGGGGTGCCGATCCGACGAGGAGAAAAAAGCCAACCCTGCGGCCACCTTTCGATCCTTATGAGTTCCTCCCCCGACAACGTCACTGTCCTCCCCAACCATCTCAACGACAACAAAATCATCAACGACCTTTGCCAGCTGCAACTGCAGCGCCCCGACCAAAAAGTGGTGCTCGTCACCAAAGACATCAACATGCGGCTGAAAGCCCGTGGTTGCGGGATCGAATCCGAGGACTACCACACCGATCAACTGGTCACCGATATAGAGTTACTGAACAAGGGCTACCTGGAAATCGAAGGCAACTTCTGGGACCGTATAACCAAGGTGGAAACCGAGCAGCAGATGGGCCGCACACTGCACCACCTGCCCCGCACCGATCTACTGGCAGAAATACATCCCAACCAATTCATCATTGACGACCTGGGCTTTGTAGGACGTGTGATCGAGGTTTCCGATGACATTGTCACCGTGTTGCATGTGGACAAGCCCCGTTTTATGGAACAAGAAGCCTGGGGTCTGCAACCGAGAGATATCTATCAGGCTATGGCGCTGAACTTGCTAATGGATCCTGATATTCATCTGGTAAACCTCACCGGTTCAGCAGGTTCTGGGAAGACCATCCTGGCGCTGGCCGCCGCCATCGAAATGACTGTGGCAACCAAAATCTATCGACGCATTATCGTGACGCGCAGCACCCAGGGACTGGATGAAGACATCGGTTTTCTGCCGGGATCAGAAGCCGAAAAAATGGAGCCCTGGCTCGGCGCCATTACCGATAATCTCGAAGCGCTGCACTGCGACGACGAGGATTGCTCCGGCAGCATCGACTATGTATTGAATAAAGTGCCACTGCACTTTAAGTCACTGAACTACATCCGCGGGCGCAGCTTCCAGCACAGTCTGATTATTATCGATGAGTCGCAAAACCTGACGCCCCACCAAATCAAAACCATTGTTACTCGCGCCGGCAACGGCTCCAAAGTCATTTGCCTGGGGAACCTGGCACAAATCGATACCCCCTATCTAAGCGCTACCAGCTCCGGTCTCACCTATTTGACCGAACGCTTTAAAGACTTTGCCTACGGCGGCAACATTAAACTGCAAGGCGTACCTCGATCAGTATTGGCGGAGTACGCAGAAGAACATCTGTAACAGTCGTTCTAGTACCCCATCAACGACAAGCGGCGGCCATTGGCCGTCGCAACAACCGACACAGATCAAGAGATTTTACGTAACAATCAAACGGCTGGCACCGAATACGTCGCCACCACATGGGCCACAGCATCGTCCTCGTGCCCTTGGGAATAGAGAGTCACCTCACCAATGATCAATCGCTTGCCCAATTTGATCAGCTCACAATCGGCTACAAGGGCCTTTTCCGCGACCGGTTTGCGCAGAAAGTTGATATTCAAATTGGTCGTAACCGACATAATAGAGGTTTTGTTTAGGCCCATAGCGGCAATGATAGCGCCGTACATGGCAGCGTCAGCCAGGCCCATCATTGTGGGGCCAGATACGGTGCCCCCAGGGCGTAACTGATTTTCACCGATGCGCTGGGTCATGCGACAACTCTGAGCACCAACCTCCTCCACGCGGAATTCAGACTGGGTAAAGGTCTCACGCATAAACTGCGTCAGTTCTTCAGGAGAAATCTTCGACTGTTCGTCCAACATAAAAGCTCTTATTCAATACTGTCTTAAAATCTGTCCAGGTGGCACGGTCACCACCTGACGGCAGGCGACAACGCCCATAGAACCAATACAAAGAGCGCCGCCAACAATACCAAACAGCCACATAAACCAATGCGGTTCAACGGACATGTTCAACACCTGCGATTGCAGTGACAGGAGCAGCACTTCGGATCCCACCACAGCCATAATACCGGCACCCACACCGAGCACACAAAACTCGATCCACAAGCTACCCAACAGGCGCTTGCGGGAGCTGCCGAGGGCTCGCAGAAGAACCGTTTCCTGTTGCCGCTCGTCCATACTTGCAAGCACCGAGGCCCACATTACCAGCAGTCCACCCAGCACCACCAAAACCAGAACCAACTCCACACCAAAGCTGACCTGAGTGACGATTCCCTGGATCTGGCTGATAACCCGATCCATCTCAATCACCAGGATGGTGGGATAATCTCTCAACAATTCATTCAGCAGCGACTTTTGTCCCTCTTCCAGAAACACACTGGT
Organism: Cellvibrionaceae bacterium; assembly: GCA_027012915.1. The sequence continues at coordinate 178 of JALUYN010000609.1, read as the reverse complement.
GAGATAGGTGGGATAGTAACTATCCAACGCACCAGGGCTGAACAGGAAATAGAAATTGGGGTTCATTGAATCCCACTTCAACGTTCGGACACTGGCAACTCTGGCTTCCAGTGTCAGACCACCGACACTGAAACGTAGCTCATCATCAAGCTCCAGACCCAACTGTTCGGCCACTTCC
>JALUYN010000608.1 GCA_027012915.1 Cellvibrionaceae bacterium | reverse complement strand
TGTGGTGCACTACTGGCTGCCCGAAGGCTCCGACATTCGACAGACCTCTGCAGATCTTGAGGCCATCGAACAATTTGTCCTGGAAGATCAGCGGGTGACTCAGGTCTCCACCTTTGTCGGCGGCGGCGCACCGCGCTTTATGCTGACCTACCCGGTGGAAAAAGATAATTCCAGCTACGGCGTAATGCTGATTGACGTTGAAGATCACCGCACTATTCCGGCACTGTCGGCACATATCGCCGAATACATACAAGGCCAATACCCCGACGCACAGCCGAAGATCCAGCGGCTCAATCTCGGCCCCAGCCCCAACTCGTCGTACGAGGTAAAATTCACAGGCCCCGATGCTCTGGTATTGCGACAGCTGTCTGAACAAGTGAAAACCCTGTTGCGCGACGCCGGTGCCGTGGCCATTAAAGACGACTGGCGCGAACGGGTTAAGGTGGTGCGACCGGTGTACGAAGAGTATCAGGCACAATTTGCCGGTATTGATCGCGCGGATCTGAATGAAGCCCTGGAGACCAACTTCAGCGGCACTCGGGTCGGCGTATTCCGCGAAAGCGACGAGCTGATTCCCATCTACTCCCGCGCTCCGGAAGAAGAGCGCAAAGATGTGGCTCAGATTGGCAACATTCAAATCTGGAGCCCCGGCACTCGCTCCACCATTCAGATTCAACAGGTGGTTTCGCAATTCAAAACCGGCTGGGAGGACGCTCGCATTCAGCGTCTCAATCGCAAGCGCACCATAACCGTGGGCGGCGAGCCGCCGGAAGGTGAATTGCCCAGCGAACTGTTCGAGCGCATGAAACCGCAGATTCTCGCCATGAACATTCCAGTGGGCTACGAGATGAGCTGGGGCGGCGAGTTCCAATCCTCAAGCGACGCCCAGGGAGCACTGGCTGGCGGCATTCCAGCGATGGCAGCACTGATGGTACTGATCACCATTGTATTGTTTAACTCGCTGAAACAACCGCTGATTATCTGGCTGGTGGTGCCCCTGTCCGTGATCGGCGTATCGGCGGGACTGCTTATCACCGACCAACCCTTCGGCTTTATGTCCCTTCTCGGATTCTTGAGCCTGTCAGGAATGTTGATCAAGAATGCCATCGTGCTGCTGGATCAGATCAATCTGGAATTGGCGGACAACGACAACGCCTGGGATGCCGTTATCCAGGCGGCCATGTCTCGCTGTCGTCCGGTAATGATGGCCGCGGGCACCACCGTACTGGGCATGATGCCATTGCTGCTTGACGACTTTTTCATCGGCATGGCCGTCACAATCATGTCGGGCCTGACCTTTGCGAGCATCCTGACACTGGTGGTGGTCCCGGTCCTGTACGTCCTGTTTTTCCGTATTGAGCAACAACCAGAATCTGAGCCACAGTCTCGACTGCGATCTCAAATACAGACTTAGACAATAAAAGATAAGAGAACTTTATGAGCAGTACGCGCGACAAAATAATAACTCTGCGCAACGCAATCAACGCCGCGGTTCTGGGCCAGGAACACGTCACCAATGCCCTGTTGGTGGCCCTGCTGTGCCGCGGCAATGTACTTCTGGAAGGTCTGCCTGGCACCGCCAAGACCCGCTCCATTAAATCTCTGGCCGAAGCGCTGGATGCCAGCCTCGGCCGCATTCAATTTACGCCGGACCTGTTGCCCTCGGACGTCACCGGCACCGAAGTTTTCCACAGCGAGGGTGATAGCGAGCGACTGGTGTTTCAGCCCGGCCCGCTGTTCAACAATCTGGTACTGGCCGACGAAATCAATCGCGCTCCGGCCAAGGTGCAGTCGGCACTGCTGGAAGCCATGGAGGAAAAACACGTAACGGTGGCGGGCAAAACCTATGATCTACCCGAACTGTTTATGGTACTGGCGACACAGAACCCCATCGAACAGGAGGGCACCTATCCTCTACCCGAAGCGCAGATGGATCGCTTCCTGATGAAAGTGCTGGTGGATTACCCCGATGACGACCACGAGCTCAGTATTATTCGACTGGTGCGCAGCGAAGAAGTAGCGGTCGCCACCAACGAACACCCCGTAGAACAAGAGGCCATTTTCACCGCCCGTCGAGAAGTGCACAGCGTGCATGTAGACGAAGCTCTGGAACGCTATATCGTCAGCTTGGTAATGGCCACGCGCCAGCCCCAACGCTACGACGAAGAACTCGCGCGCTGGATTGCCGTGGGTTCCAGTCCACGAGCCAGTATCGCTCTGGATCGCTGTGCCCGAGCCACCGCCTGGCTCAAAGGTCGCGATTTCGCGACGCCGGAAGACGTTCGCGATATTGCCGAGTCGGTGTTATCACACCGCCTGATCACCAGCTACGACGCCCAGGCCGAAGGCATTGGCTCGCGCCAGGTGATACAGCGCATTTTAGAACTGGTCGCCGCAGCCTGATCGCCCATGCGCTCTCACAGTAGTGCCCAATCGCAAGCGGCATCCGGCAACCACAAAACCGCGGCCGATCTGCAACACTTGATTCGATTGCAGTATCCGGCGCGACAGTTGCCGCTCACTCAACACGTCACCGTGCAGACCCGCATGCTCGGCAACCACAGTTCGCGCCAGCGCGGTCGCGGTATGAACTTCGAAGAGTTGCGCCACTACCGCATTGGCGACGACATTCGGCAGATGGATTGGAAAGTCAGCAATCGCACACGCAAGCCCCATGTGCGTGTCTATGCCGAAGAAAGAGAGCAACCGGTATTACTGGTCGTCGATATGCGCCAAGCCATGTACTTTGGTTCACGTCGAATGATGAAATCTGTGGTCGCCGCCGAAGTCGCCGCCCTGTTGGCTTGGCACGTGGTGCACAAGGGTGATCGCATAGGACTGCTGATTTTCAACGAACAGCAATGCCACGAGGTACGCCCCAGACGCAGCCAACATCAAATCATGCGAATCCTCAATTTGCTCTGTGACTACAGTGAGCAGTTGTCCGAGTTGCAAAGCACCGCCGCCAATCAATTCAACCCCATGCTGCACCGCATCCATAATCTGGCGGGGCACGACGGCAGCATTCATTTGATCAGCGACCTGGATCACGCCAACGACGAAACCACCGAGCGCCTGTCGCAACTGGCCAGGCACAACAACGTTTGCGTCAACTACATCTACGATCCACTGGAGCATCGCCTGCCACAGCAAGGCAGGCTAGCAGTGAGTGATGGCCAGTTTCAGGTGGAGCTGAACATGCAGGATACCCAGTTGCGCCGACGCTTTGCCGAAGGATTCGATCAACGCTTGCAGCAGATTCAACAGTTTCTTCGCGCGCGCAGTATTCCGGTGCGACCATTGTCCACAGCCACGTCGGTGGAAGAACAGCTGCGTCGCATGCTGCGACCGGCAGTGTCTTCAACAGGCCCGCGCTGATGGAACACTCCTGGCCATTCAAGACTCCCGACTTCGGCAACACCTGGCTGGAAAACGCCGCTGAAGTCACTGCGCCAGAGTCGATCAGCTGGCTACCCGCCACGCCGCTCGGTTACGGGTTGGGGCTGTTGCTTACGTTGCTATTGCTTCGCTACCTGCTTGCTCAGTGGCGCACCTGGAAGCTCAATAGCTACCGCCGCAGCGCACTGCAAGATTTGAAGCAACTGCGGGTAGACTTTAACAACGGAGACCGGGACTGCATTCGCCAGCTACCCTCTCTGTTGCGTCAATGCGCTCTGGAGGTTCTGCCCAGACAGCAAGTCGTCGCTCTGCACGACAAAGACTGGCAGCGATTCCTGCTCGATACCTGCCCGACAGCCGCCTCACCAGCGCCGGATTACCTTGATGAGCTGCTACAGCTTGCCTACGTATCGCCGCAGTATCGGCAGAGTCTCTCCGAGCAGCAAGCCAATGGGTATTTTGACTGGTGTGAACACTGGTTCGTGCACCACCAGCCGCTGGCCAACGGGGGGCGCCCATGATTGTCTTTGACAAGCTTTGGGTGGCGTTGCTGTTGCCACTGCCATTGCTGATCGCCTACGTCAGTGGCGCCTATAAGACCCAGCGAGACGCACTGCGTGCGCCTTTTTTCCAGCGCTTGGTTGATATCAGCGGTGCGCACCCGGGCGAAGGCGCTTTGATTTTGCAGCGCAATCGTCTGCAAAAAGCCGCAATCGCACTGACCTGGATTCTCTTGATTACCGCGCTGGCTGACCCTCAGTGGCTGGGGGAGCCCATTGTAAAACAGCAACCGGCCCGGGATTTAATGCTGGCCGTGGATCTCTCCGGTTCCATGGAAGCGGAAGATTTTACCTTCGACGAGCAGCAACCCATGCAGCGCCTGAGTGGCGTAAAACAGGTGCTGCGTCGCTTTGTGGCCGAACGCCCAGACGATCGCCTGGGGCTAATCGTATTCGGCAGCGCGCCCTACCTTCAGGTGCCCTTCACTCTGGACCACAGGTTATTTGACCAATTGCTCGATGAAGTACAACCCCGCATGGCCGGCCCCAAAACCATGCTTGGCGACGCCATTGGCTTGGCCGTAAAGCATTTTGCCAGTAGCACCAGTCGCAAGAAGGTACTGATTCTGCTCACCGACGGCAACGATTCCGGCAGTCTGGTGCCACCGGCAGAAGCCGCCCGGGTCGCTCTGGATCAAGGCATTGTGATCCACACCATTGCCATTGGTGACCCTGCGGCAACTGGCGAACAGGCCTTGGACCTGGAGAGCTTGCAACAAGTCAGTGCCATCAGCGGTGGTTTGTTCTTCCACGCCACCAGTGGCACTCAGCTCAAGAGCATCTATCAAGAACTCAATCGCCTGGAAACCCGGGATGTAGAGGTTGCCAGCTACCGCCCTAAACAGAGCCTGTTTCACTGGCCTATTGGCGCCATGATCATTATGCAACTGCTGACTCAAGTGGGATTGGCCATTGCCAGCTGGCGCGCCAGTCGCCATCGTCGCAAGTCTCTGGAGGCCGCCAGTGAGCAGTTGGGATAGCCTCGCACTGGCCATAGGCCAGTTCCATTTTTTGCGCCCCGGCTGGTTTCTGGTGATTCCGGTGATGCTGTTTTTGATGTGGCGACTGCAACAGCGGGAAAATCACAACGACTGGCAACATTTCATTGATAGCGAACTGCTCGATGCAGTGCTTCTGCGCGGCCAGGAGCAACACTGGCTCACCCCCAGACGCCTGGCAGGCGTGATGTTTGTGTTAAGCGTAGTGATTCTCTGCGGTCCCTCCTGGCAGAAACAGCAGTCGCCCCTCACCGACGATACCGCTCCCCTGGTAATTGCCCTTTCACTGGACGAAAGCATGCTGGAACAGGACCTGTCCCCCAACCGACTGCACCATGCCAAACAGAAGATTCAAACTCTGCTGCAGCACCGCCTTGGTGCCCCAACCGCCCTGGTTGTTTACGCTGGCAGCAGCCACTCGGTACTGCCTTTGACAGAGGACACCGAACTCCTGAATTTCTATCTTTCGGAATTGTCACCCGAGGTTATGCCGCAGCCGGGGAACCAACCACAGCAAGCTCTCAACGCCGCGCTGAATCTGTTGCAAGAACAAGCGGGCTCCATCGTTTTCGTGGCAGCCGATTGGCCAATGCAAGGAGGCTGGCAGCAGACACCTCCAGATCACGTTGCGATCAGCCTACTGGCTGTCCAACCGCAGCAACCGGGGGATAGCTCACTGATTCAGCAAGCCCGGAGTATGCAACTGACCGGTATTGAACTCAGCCCAGACGACTCCGATATCGAACAACTGTTATCGGCCATCCAAAATCACTGGGTTACGCAACAACAGAGCGATGACAACCGCGCTTGGGTGGACGCTGGCTACTACCTGCTGTGGCCATTGTTTGCACTGATGCTGATCTGGTTTCGCCGGGGAATGGTGCTGCAATGGTGAATCTTTTTCGACGCACTAAACTCAGCATCTGGACAATACTTGCCGTGTTGCTACTGACAGGTGCCAGCGCCAATACCTATGCCACACAGTGGTACTGGCAAGACCTGTTTCTAACTCGGGATCAGCAGGCCCGAATTCTGTTTTACCAGAGAGACTACCGCGGTGCGGCCCGCCGTTTTGAAGATCCGCAGTGGCGCGCATTGGCCCTCTACGCCGCTCAGGATTTCAGAGGCGCGGCCGACCTCTGGACACAGTTGCCCGGCGCCAACGCCCTGTTTAATCGAGGTAACGCCCTGGCTCATATGAAGGATTATCGGGGCGCCGCGGACAGCTACATGCTGGCGCTTCAGATACGTCCCCTGTGGCCCCAGGCCCAAGCCAATCTGGAGCTGGTGCAGGCTTTGGCTAAAGAGCCCAAAGAACTGGACGAATACGTAGCGCAATCGGAAGGTAAACTTGAAGCCGACGACTTTACTTTCGACCAGGGCGGCAAGCGTATGGAGAATGCTCTGGAAGAAACCGGCGCCGTTGCCGGCAGCACGTCGACAAAAGAAATTCAGGCGATCTGGATGGAACGGCTGCAATCGACCCCAGCGGAATTTTTGTCCCTGAAATTTCGCTACCAACTGGAAACAAGCCAGCAAGGTGAGCAGCCATGAAACGCTTTGCCTGCCTGCTTTTTCTATTGAATCTATCCGCCGCCTGTCTCGCGGAGACCAACCCGCCGAGCCCATTTGCCGTCAGTCATCTATTCAATGCTGAAGGCGATATTACCGAACACCCCGACGTGTTTCAGGCCGAGCCTGTGCGTCTGGCGGTGGATATCTACTCGCCCACTTGGTTTGCCAAAGCGCCCAGCATCGAGAATTTCTCGGTTGCCGGCGCCCTGCTGTTGCGCACAGAAAAGTTTGCTACGAACTTCACTCAGCGGCGCGGCGGCCACAGCTATACCGTGCAACGCTGGGAGTACACACTCTATCCCCAGCGTTCCGGCCGCTTTGTGATTCCCAGTACCGAGGTCAGAGTCCAGATTGCACAACCCGGTTCAACCGAACCTCAGGCACATCGCTT